>CAYIQV010000172.1:0-4359 GCA_964365635.1 uncultured Acidiferrobacteraceae bacterium | reverse complement strand
AAAATCGTGGGCGTGCCTTCGACGCGCAGTTTCTCGCCCAGGGCGTAGTGCTGGTCCACCGGATTCTTGCAGGTCTTCATGTCGAGCTTGCCACCCGCCTTGGCGATACCGACGGCCTTGACCCTGTCTTCCGCGCACCACACGGCCACGGAACGCTTGTAGGTCTCGGAGCCGATGCCCGCACGCGGGAACATGAGGTAACGTACCTTGACGCCATGTTTCACGAGTTCCGGAACGTCACGATGCAGCTTGGCGCAATATTGGCAGTCCACGTCCGTGAACACCGTAATGGTACGTTTCGCGTTCTTGGGCCCCATGACGATCATGTTCTGCTCGCCGATTTCGTCGAACAGGTGCTGGCGCATCGAGACACGCCGCGCCTCGGTGAGATTGGCATGCCCGCTCAGGTCCATCATGTCTCCCATCAAGAGGTACTTGCCGTCGGCGGTGACGTAGAAGATTTGCGCGTCCATCACCACCTCATATAAGGAGGACGCAGGCGAAGCCTTGATGGTGGCCGAAGCAAGTTCGGGAAAGGATTTAACCAGTTCGGCCTTGATTTGCTTTACGTCCGGCTCGCCGGAGAAGGCCGGGGCACACAGGAGAAGACCAAGAAGACAGAATGTAGAAGAAAGACTACGCCGCATAAGCAAAGGTTCCCACTGGTTGGTTAAGGACGCGCCACGGATGAATTTCAGCGGCATTAGGGATGATAATACTGATCACCCGCACCGGGCGCCAGCCCGGAGAAACCGAACGCAGCCCTCTCGTGGCCACAACGGACACCTTGCCGGCCCGGTAATGCCAGGGCAGAGGGCGCGAATCGGCTTCGAGCGGTAGCCCAGTCGAATAGACCCGAATTGGGGTGCTTGGTTCGCGGGCCATAATAGCTGGCGAAACCGGCCAATGCCTGCCATTTGCCGCGCACTCTGCCTGCCAGCGGCTGTACCGTGTAAACAGCGCCCTTGTCATGGTTAGCAATCGTCTGATCAAGGCCCTCCTGAAAAGGGGGCTGGGGCAGAGTGAAAGGAGTGACCCTTTACTGTTCACATCCTCCTCGGCACCGGCTCCGGGCGTTGTCCTGCCGCCCGCACCCATGCTGCCGTGTCCTTTCCCACCGGCAATGATAGCGGCGGCACGAATCCAAATGCTGGATAATCGGTTACAGGCCACCACCGCTCACAGCCACCTCACAAGCGCAATCTCCTCATCGGTAAGCAGAATGGGATTGGTCTTCATGCTGCTGCCACGCGAACCAGCGACAATTTTTCCGATGTGTTCCTTGCGCACGTCGTAGACCGCCAAAGATGGCATCTTGAGTTGCGTGATCCATTCGTTCAGCACGCGCACCAAGATATCCCAGGCCCCCTCGCGGTTATGCAGCGGCGTCTCCGCCTTGGCATATTTTTCCAGCGCGGGCTCGTGGACTGCAAGACGTCGAAACGGCGGTTGCCCGGCTCGCCAACGGAACCCTCATGGTTCAAGCGACAAGCCTCGATAAAGCCCTGCAAATTTTCAGGCTTGATCTGTATTTGACCAGTGGTAACGTGCATCGAGATCTGCCTCACCTCGATTCCGTGGCAACTATTCTATATAGTTCTGAAGGACTTTCTCACCTTCCGTCATTGCTGGCATGGGAGGCAAAAACGAACACGGCATGATAGGCACAGGGAGAATCATCGAATGCGGTATTGCCTGACCAATCGCTGGCTATGCCTGGCAATCAGCATCGCCCTGTCTGGGCCAGCAAATTCCGGGGAGATCGCCCCTCTCAACAGCTTCAATCAGAGCCCCCTGGTTCAAATCCACGGCCTACCTTCCATTGGCTCTGCGCGCGTGCTGAAGGAACACAACGGCGATTTTTCCCTGGATCTGAAAATTGCCAACAATTTCACCAGCGCCACCAACCCGGACGAACAGCTCATGCTGGACGGAGAGACACGCCGCTTAACGCTGGCGACACGTCTGGGACTGGCAAACGGCTACGAATGCGGGTTCGAACTGCCCTACCTATCGCACAGCGGCGGTGCTTTCGACAGCTCCATTGAACGCTGGCACAACGCGTTCGGTCTGCCGGATGGCGGTCGCCCCGACAGCCCTCAAAATCTGATCAATTACCGTTACACCCGTAGCGGTGTCGATCTTGTGCATGTGGCGCAATCCACGTCGGGCGTGGGCGATGTACGCATCACAGGGGCGATGCAACTTTCCAATGCACCGGCCGGGAGAGACATGGCACTGCGTGGCAGCCTCAAACTGCCAACGGGGGACAGCGCCGGGCTGCACGGCAGCGGCAGCACCGATCTCGCGCTATGGTTGAGCACGGCTGCGCAATCGCGCGTCGGTGAATCATGGAATGGCTATGGCGGTGGCGGCGTTTTGTATATGAACAAGAGCGATGTCATGCCGGATCAGCAACGGCGTCTGGTCGCCTTCGGCAGCATCGGCCTGGGTTTGCCGCTGGTACCCTCGCTGACCGCCATCGCTCAACTGGATGCGCACAGCCCGTTTTACGGTGGTAGTGAGTTCCGGCAGCTCAGCGGCTATGCCGTACAAGGCTTGCTGGGTTTGTCCTGGGAGTTCATGCCGAAAAAACATGTGGTCGCCTCCTTCTCGGAGGATCTGGTGGTGAACACCTCGCCAGACGTGGTTTTCAACCTGTCCCTGACCCTGCCGTTCTGAAAGAAGTCACCCGAGAGACTCCAGCAGCTTCTTGAGTCCCTGGTCGAAGGGAGTAGATGGTGCGCGGCCATAGACATTCTTGAGGCGCGCGACGTCGGCACAGGAGTGCTGAATGTCGCCAATGCGCGCCGCTTCATGCCGCCTTTCGATTTTCCTGCCGGACAGTTTTTCGAGGTTGCCCAGCAACTGTAACAGCGAATGACGTGCGCCGGTGCCGACATTGAAAACGCCGCCGGCACCGCGGCCATCACGCAGGGCCGTGGCGAGCAGTTCCGCCAGATCGGCGACGTACACAAAATCGCGGGTCTGTTCGCCGTCACCGAACACCGTCACCGGCTGGCTGCGCTGGAGCCGGTCGACAAAAATGCTGATGACGCCGGAATATGGCGACGAGGGATCCTGGCGTGGGCCATAAATATTGAAAAACCGGAATGACGTGGCCGGCAGTCCGAATTTGTTGAAATAGTAAAGCAGGTAATACTCCCCGGCGAGCTTGTCGACCGCATAGGGAGATAGCGGTTTCGGAATGGTTTCCTCGGAAACGGGCAGCGCCACGGTGTCACCATAAACGGCGGCAGAACAGGCATAGAGAAAGCGCTTGATGCCAAAATGGCGAGATGCCTCCAGAAGATTCAGTGTGCCGTCGAAGTTGCACTGATGGGTAGTGACCGGGTCGTCGATACTCGCCTGCACCGAGGCCACGGCCGCGAGATGCACCACGGCATCCATGCCCTCCACGCAGCGATTCACGAGCGCCGCGTCCTGGATATCGCCCTTGATGAACTCAATGGCGGGATTTCGCGGAAGATTTTCCAGCTTGCCCGTGGAAAGGTTATCCAGAATTCTGACCTTGTCGCCCGCCGCGAGCAGGCTTTCTGTCAGATGCGATCCGATAAAACCGGCGCCGCCGGTAACCAACACCTTCATTTTATTTTTCCTTTTGTCTTTATGACTGCCTGTAAAAAACACCGGCAGCCTACTACAGGCACATGCGCAACGGAACCGAGTTAGACACTTCAACTGCTTCTTGACCAATCATTGCTGTCACAAGAACCAGACCAACCGCCGCTCCCGGTTCGTCTTGGCCAGGCCAGGCGGAGCTTTCAGACCGCACAATCTGGGCGCTCCCCACTCCAATCAAACCTGCACAAACCGTTCATCAGAGATAACAATCCGCAGATCAGCTTTACCTACGTTTTTCTTGATTTGCGCCGTATATTTGCGCAAGTTTAAGACAAGGAACAAACGACTTGTTTAATAAATTCTTCATCCAGGAGATCTCGGGGAAGGGGTCATGGAAACAAACATTCATGGAAATGAACCGCTGCTCTTCCGTCTATCGCCAGTATTTTACCCGGTTTTTCACTAGCCCAATCCTCCCGGCATTCTGCGCATTGCTACTGGTTGCCTGTGGTGGTCCCGCGGGCGACAGCAACGGAACTACCGGCAATAGCTCGGCCATCAGCGGTACCTCTGTTGGCGTATCAACGACCACCAGCACTGCCGACACAACACGGCCTTCCGTAGCCATTACCAGCCCGACATCGGCTTCAACCTACACGTCATCCGGTACCACGCTCAATCTCGGTGGTACGGCCTCGGATAATGTCGGCGTCACTCAAGTCAGGTGGGCCAACAGCCTGGGCGGCACCGGCACGGCCAGCGGCACCACGAGCT
>CAYIQV010000171.1:0-4433 GCA_964365635.1 uncultured Acidiferrobacteraceae bacterium | reverse complement strand
TATGGCAGCACTCGCCCAGCCGGGCACGCCCAGGCGCCACGCCAATGTGCTGATGCATGTCATGGGCTACTTGAAGAAGCGGCTCGATGCCGAGGACAAGGTCGAGCTGCTGGAGTTGATTGATGCCTGCCGGCTCGGACAGGTGTCACGGGCCGTGCCGTTGACCCTGCTCAGACATTATTTCCGGCGATTCCCCAATCCATATATTGCACAGCAGGTTTACCTCAACCCTGACCCGGAGGAATTCAGACTATGCGGGTGACGCTGGGTATTGGTGTTTTGATGTTCCGATAAATGTACCCGGAAAACCTCAAACGCGGTGCCTTGTTCATGATCGCCTCAGCCCTGTTGTTTGCGGGCATGAGCGTTATCGTCAGACATCTGTCGAATTCGTTGCCGAATGAAATGGTGGTTTTTTTCCGCAGCGCCATGGGCCTGCTGGCCTTGCTGCCGTGGCTATGGCATCGCGGCTGGCCCAGCATGAAGACGCAGCACCTCACGCCGCATATTACTCGCGGGCTGGCGGGGCTCGCCGCCATGTACTGTTACTTCTATGCCATTGCCCACATGCCGCTGGCGGACGCGGTGCTGCTCAATTATTCAACACCACTCTTTGTTCCCTTCATCGCCGCCGTGGGTCTTGGCGAACATATTCCGCGCCGGTTGTGGTGGGCGATCGGTATTGGCTTTGGCGGCATCCTCCTGATCCTCAAACCGGGCCACGAACTGTTCACACCGGTTTCGCTGATCGGAGTCGCCTCGGGAATTCTTGCTGCGCTCGCCATGGTCAGCATCCGTCGTCTGACGCGCACCGAGCCGGCGCTGCGCGTCGTGTTTTATTTCAGCGTTATTTCCACCGTGGTTTCCGCCGTACCGCTTTTGTGGCGCTGGCAGACACCCAGTTCGGAACTGTGGCTGTTGTTGATCCTGATGGGCGGGCTTGCGAGCCTCGCGCAATTGCTGCTCACCCGCGCCTATGCTCACGCCCCGGCGGCTCAGGTGGGGCCGTTTAGCTATTCCACCGTGGTGTTCGCCACACTCGTCGGCTGGTTTCTTTGGGATGAGGTGCCCGATGTTTTTTCTTTCTTTGGTGCGCTGCTGGTTTGTCTGGCCGGTATTCTGGCGATTCGCCTGGCCGGGCGCATTGCTGCGCCGGGCGCCGAGATGCCGCCAAAATAGTTTTTTGCCAGGCTGAAAATGGCCTGAAACAAGCTAAAATCGCAAGATTTTTGGTGTGCTAACCTTAAATACGTGCCGGTGAATTGCTCCGCAAGGATGGACAAAGTCACCACGAATTCATGGATCGACAAAATGGAGATGAACATGAGTAGCCTGGATGAAGCGGTTGAACTTGTTTCACGCTGGAAGGCAGACCGGCAAAAGAATCGTGTTGCCCTGCTTGTGCAGCTGGACGGACTGACCAAGGAATGTCAGGCGGCAATCAAGATCTGGCAGGGTTACGTGAATGCACCCGGTGCGCCCGGCAATGAATGGAGCATCATGAGCTGGACCGGTCCTGACCGCGCCAAACAATTGCATGACGTGTCTCTGCGGGCGGGAGATCTGGTTGGGGCGATCTGCCAGGCAGCCGGTCCGAAAGTGGGCCGGTTCGTAGATCTGGATGAGAGTATTATCGAAACTGCCTACCGCCAGTTGAAGCCCGGCGAGTCCGGTGTCGATGCCGCCAAGTTGGCGATAAGCCGCATGCAGGATCGAGTCAATCACATAGGTGGATTGATCGAGCGGGTTCGTTCAGGCAAGCCGGCGGGAAAGGAATCAACCAAGAAAAAATCGGGTAAAAAATCGGTGGGCAAGAAGGCGGTCAAGAAAAAAGCAGCACCTAAAAAGAAATAACCGCAGCAATATCAGCACCGGAAATAAAAAAGCGCCCCATACATTGGGGCGCTTTTGTTACAGCAGCAGAACCGAAATTACTTCTTCGGGGCAGCGTCACCCTTCGGGGCGGCGGCATCGTCTTTCTTGACTTCGCCTTCAGCGGCCTTCTTCTTGCCTTTCTTCTTGGCCTTTTTCTTGTCGGCATCAGCAGCCGGGGCAGCGGCAGGGGCAGCCGGGGCAGCGGCAGCAGCCGGGGCAGCGTCTTTCTTGGCGGCCGGGGCTTCAGCGTTGGCAACGCCGAACATAAATGCAAAGGCCAGGGCAAACAGGCTGATCAGGGTCTTCTTCATGGTGTGCTCCTAAAAAATAAATGAATAACAGGGGTGTTTCATTGTCTGATGGCCGCGATGGATTCAATCCCATCCGCCAACATTGCTGACCTGTACTGCAATCGATGTGCCATGTATGATTTGTTATTAAATATATGTAAATCAAATAGTTATAAAATTTGATTAATCTAGGCTATGCTTTGCAAGCATCAAATTTTGTAGCTCACTACCGTTTAGGAAGGATTATGCATCGTCGTTTTCCTTGGTTAGGACGACTGCAGCGCAAGGTGTTGCTGGTCATCTCGGTCATCGTGATTGTGCCGATGCTGGTGGCCGGCTGGCTGGCGGCCGAATGGGTATCGATCAGTTTCGAGAAACGCTTGCAGCAATGGATCGTGGACGCCGCCCGCGCCAACCAGAATTGGTTGCAAGCCTACCAGAGTGACGCCGTCATGCTCGGGCGGGTGCTGGCGGATGACGATGCCTATGCCGCCAAGCTCGAGCGTGACCCCGAAGGCGCCATGCCTTCTCAGATAAAGCGAGTTAGCCAAGAGCTCGGGATTAACCTGATTCAGGTGTATACGCCGGAGAGAAAGCTGATCTACTCCTCGATACCGGTCGAGGTGAGCGCCCTCTGGGAGCGAGGCCAGACCGAGGCCGTGCTCAAGGTGGTCCGCAAACAGAAAACCATGCTGGCTGCGGTCGGCATCACACCGGTGCCGCGCCGGGGCAACCCGCGCTACTACCTCGTGCTCGGCAGCTTGCTTGGCCAGGACTTTACAGATGAGCTGGCCCAGCTCACCGGTTTGAAGACGCGTCTCTATCATCGGGAAGGAAAAAATTACTACGACCTTTTTTCCACGCCCGGCGAGACCGCCTCGCTCAAGCATCTTCCGGCGGCGGCGCTGAACCGCCTGGAAAAGGAGAAAAAATCCTATTACAGTCTGGAAGCGGAGAGCGGCCAGTTCCGCGGGCTGTACATGCCCATTGTCGACCCCACCGGCCGAGTCGAGGCGATCATGTTCAGCGGTCTCGAACGCCGTGGCGTGCAGGAAGTGCTCACCAACCGCATTACACTGTTCCTGTCGATATCGTTGCTTGGCATTGTGATCGGTGTGTTGACGGGTTTGTTGCTCTCGCGTCTGGTGGTGCGGCCGTTGCAATACCTGCGCAACGGCGTGATGCAACTCGCCGGACAGAACTTCAATGCCAATGTGCCGATCCACTCGGACGATGAACTGGGCGATCTGGCCAAGGCCTTCAACGCCATGGCCGCGCGCCTGCGCGAGGCGCGCGATGAGCAGACGCAGCGGTTCCAGAAGGACAAGCTCACCGCCATGGGCGAACTATCGGCGGCGCTGGCACATGAAATCCGCAATCCCATTGGCATCATCAACGCCTCAGCCGCACTGCTCGACAAGCCCGATTACGATCCGGAAAAAAAGACGCAGCTGACGCGCATGATCCGCGAAGAAAGTCTGCGCGTGTCCAGTCTGGTGCAGGACTTCTTGCAGCTTTCCCGCCACCGCAAGCCGGCCTTTGTGCGCATCGACCCGGCCCAGCCTCTCGAGCGCGCGCTCGATCTCGCGCTCGCCGGGACTAGCGGCATCAAGGTGGATAAGCAGTTCAACCACAATGATGCCCGGATCATGGCCGATGCCGGCCTGTTGCTCCAGGCCTGGGGCAACATTTTCACCAATGCCTTGCAGGCCATGGGCGGCAAGGAGGGCGAGATCAAACTGCGCTCCGGCGTCGAGGATGGACGGGTTTTCCTGTCGGTCGAAGATAGCGGGCCGGGCCTGCCGGCGGAGATCATGCCGCGCCTGTTTGAGCCGTTTTTCACGACCAAGGATCAGGGCACCGGGCTTGGGTTGACTATCGCCTACACGCTTACGGAGGCCAACGGCGGGCGTTTGCAGGCGGCCCCGCCGGAAGGCAGCGGCGCCCGGTTTGTCATGTGGTTTTCCGTAGCGGATTCAGATGAGGGCACTGTATGAAACGCACCGTGATGGTGGTGGACGATGAGCAGAACATGCAGGCGGTGATGCGCATGATCCTGGAAGGGGCCGGCCACCAGGTGCTGGTGGCCGACAGCGGCGAGCAGGCGCTGACGCACGCGAAGAACCCGAATCTCGACGTGGTGCTGAGCGATCTCAACATGCCCGGCATGGGTGGCGAGGAGTTCATCCTTCGCTTCCGGCGGGAGCGCCCCGACGTGCCGGTGATCGTGGTGACGGCCCATGGCACGATCCGCTCGGCCGTGAAGAG
>CAYIQV010000170.1:245-4446 GCA_964365635.1 uncultured Acidiferrobacteraceae bacterium | reverse complement strand
CCCAGCTCGACCCGCAGATCGTTTCGGTATTTGTCCAGACGCTGGACGGGGAGCGGCCGCCGGCGGGCTGAGCTTTGTTATCCGTCCTTCCTCTCCAAGGCAATCGCATAGAACCCATCAGTTCGATGACGGTGCGGATAAAGCCGCAAGGCGGCGTCTTCCATTGTCAGTGGCACATGCCGACGTGCCAGAATTTCATTTGCCGGGGCGATGTTGAATTCGGGATGCGCCGTCAGGAATGCCGCAACAATGTCATCGTTCTCTTCACGCAACAGACTGCACGTGGCATAGACAACGCGCCCGCCGGGCTTGACCAGTTCGGCGGCCGCCACAAGAATTCGTTGTTGTGCCTCCGCCAGTTCCGCCAGATCGATCTCGCGCCACTTGATGTCCGGGTTGCGGCGCAGCGTGCCGGTGCCGGAACAGGGGGCGTCCACCAGCACCCGGTCGATTTTCCCCCGCAGCCGCTGCACGCGGGCATCGCGTTCGTGGCTGATCGTGATCATGCGGACGTTGCTGAGCCCCGCGCGCCGCAGACGTGGCTTGAGTTTATCCAGGCGCTTGGCCGAAATATCGAGGGCGTACACTGTGCCCGCGTTGGCCATCAATGCCCCCAGATGCAGTGTCTTGCCACCGGCGCCGGCGCAGAAATCTACGACCATCTCATGCCGCTTCGGTTCCAGCAGGAACGAAAGCAGCTGGCTGCCCTCGTCCTGAACCTCGAACAGGCCGTCCTTGAAGCATTTTGTCCTGAAGAGTGGCGCGCGGTCGTCGCGGCGCAACCCAGCCGGTGAATAAGGCGTGAGCTCCATCGGGAAACCTTCCGCCGCCAGTTGCGCCTGTGCTTGGGCGCGTTCCGCCTTGACGGTGTTCACGCGCAAGTCGACGGGCGCTGGCCGGTTCAGGGCCTCGGCGAGCAGGAGGGTTTCCGCGTCGCCCCATTGCGCGCGCAGTTTGTCGGCAAGCCAGTCAGGAAGGTTGGCTTGTTCACCAAAAGACAGGGTGGTTTTATCCAGCGTGCGTTTGCGCTCGGAAAGTGCGCGCGCATCGCCTTGGTAGCCGGCGTCTTCCAGCACGCGGGCACTGGAACCCTGGGTCAGCAGATAGGCCGCCACCAGATCGGATGGGTTGGGTGAACCGCCGGCAATATATTCGAGCACACGCTTTTGCCGCAGACAGCCATACACCGTCTCCGCGACAAAACCACGATCACGCACCCCCATGTCCGGGTGCGCGCGGAAATAGCGATCCATCTGATTGTCGGCCGGCAACCTGCCGGTGAGGATGGCGTGCAGCACTTCGGAGGCCTGTGTGAAATGGAATCGGGTGGACATTTATTTATCCCTGGCCACAGAGCACACAGAGGTCACAGAGACTTTCTATCTCTTCTCTCCGTGCACTCTGTGTCCTCTGTGGCAAAAATTATTTGCCGTAACGTTGCGTCAGATCTTGATAGGCGTCGATACGTCGATCGCGGAAGAAGGGCCAGATGCGCCGCACGTCCTCGGTGCGCTGGCGGCTTATTTCAGCCACCAGCACCGTGGCCTTGTCGACGGGTGCTTGTGCCAGGAACTCGCCTTGCGGGCCGGTGATGAAACTCGAACCCCAGAACTGGATGCCAGGAGTACGGCCGGAAGGATCCGGTTCCAGCCCCACGCGATTGCAGGCGACCACCGGCAGGCCGTTGGCAATGGCGTGGGCGCGCTGGACCGTAATCCAGGCATCGCGTTGCCGGTTTTTCTCCGCGTCATCATCGCGCGTATCCCAGCCTATGGCCGTGGGATAGAGCAGAATGTCGGCGCCATGCATCGCCATTAGCCGTGCCGCTTCGGGATACCACTGATCCCAGCAGACCAGAATACCCAGCATCCCCACCGAAGTGGAAACAGGCGTGAATCCCTGGTCGCCGGGCGTGAAATAGAATTTTTCATGGAAGCCCGGATCGTCCGGGATGTGCATTTTGCGGTACTGTCCGATGAGTCGCCCGTCAGACTCCAGCACCACGGCCGTGTTGTGGTACACGCCCGGGGCACGGCGTTCGAACAACGAGCCGACAATGACCACGGACAGTTCCTTGGCCACGTGCCCGAGTTCTTCCGTGGCCGGACCGGGAATGGTTTCGGCCCGGTCGAAGTGTGCAGTGTCTTCCGTCTGGCAGAAATAAACACCCGTGTGCAGTTCCTGGAGTAAAACCAGCTGCGCGCCGCGGGCAGCTGCCTCGCGAATGCCGGCGACGGAGACGGCGAGATTCTGCGCGCGGTCTTCCGTGCAGGTTTGTTGCACCAAGCCGACTTTAAAGGTGGGATTCATGCGCCAATGTTAACATGTTCTGCGAAGATGCTTGACACCGGATGCGGAAATTCCCTATCGTTTGCGCCTCCCACAACTGAAGGAGCAGTACTTCCATGAAACGCACACTGATTCTGACGACGGCGTTGCTGCTGGCGGCCCCGATGGCCATGGCCTACCAGGTAACCGGGCCAGTGCTGGACGTGACCGACACCAAGATCGTGGTGGAGAAGGGCAAGGAAAAATGGGAAATGGCCCGTGACGCCAACACCAAGGTTCAGGGCGAACTGAAGAAAGGCGCCAAGGTGACAGTGGAATACAAAATGACCGCGACCAGCGTTGAGGTCAAGGGTGAAGGCAAGGCCAAGGGTAAGGAGAAAGACGTGGGCAAGCCAGCCGCGAAGAAGTAACGTTATACTGTTGCCGTTGCCTGACAAACGGGAGAAACCTCGAGGTTTCTCCCGTTTTTATTTATGGTTCATCCGGCTTTCGCGCGGGTCAAGAAGCCATCATGAATAATAATCCCTCTCCCCTCCGGGGAGAGGGTAGGGTGAGGGGCGAAATGCCACGTGATGACATGGTTTTTCACCCTCACCCCCGCCCTCTCCCTCAAGGGAGAGGGAGTTTTAAGGATGGCTTCTGGACAGAAACACGCCATACCCACACCAAACCCTGAAGGATCTTAATTTATGCCGGCAGCACGCCCTCGGGCAGCTGCATGGTCACGCAATGCAGGCTGCCGAACTGGTAGATCAGCGGCAGGCAGTCGATGCCCACGATTTCCCGATTCGGGAAGCATTCCTTAATACGTTGCAGCGCCACGACGTCGGCGGGATCGCGATAGGTGGGCACCAGTACCGTATCGTTAATAATAAGGAAGTTCGCGTAGGTGGCGGGGAGACGGTTGCCGTCTTCGTCGTGTCTGGCCTGCGGCCAGGGCAGGGCCACGAGGCGGTAGGGGCTGCCGTCGGCGGCCACAAAGGTTTTCAGCTCGTTTTCCATCGCCTTCAGTTCCGCATAGTGCTCGTCCCGGGGGTCATCGCAGGCCACGTAGGCGATGGTCTGGCGGTCGCAGTAGCGGGCGAGGGTGTCGATGTGGCTGTCGGTGTCGTCACCGGCGAGATAGCCGTGATCCAGCCAGAGGATGCGGTTCAGACCTAGCTGCTCCTTCAGGCGTGCTTCCAGCTGGCCGCGCGTGAGGGCCGGGTTGCGTGTTGGCGCCAGCAGGCAGCGTGAGGTGGTGAGCAGGGTGCCGGAGCCATCAACCTCGATCGAGCCGCCTTCCAGAACCAGGTCGATCGACTGCAAGGGCGTGTCGCCGAAGGTGTCGGCGTCGTAAAGCTTGCGCGTGATCGCATCGTCGAGTTCGTAGCCATACTTGCCACCCCAGCCGTTGAAGCGGAAGTCGAGCAGCAGCGGCTCGTTCTGGCACACCACGGTGATCGGGCCGTGGTCGCGTGCCCAGGTATCGTTCGAGGGCGCGATGTGCAAAATGACACGCCGCAGGTCGACGCCGTCGGCGACGAGCAGATTCTCGATGTGCGTACGATGCTTGGTGTCATAACAGGAAATCAGAACCTTCTCGTGCCGGCTGATCTGGCGCGCGATGGCGACGAACACCGGTTCGACTTGCGGCAAGCGCGCGGCCCAATCACCGTGCTGGTGCGGCCAGGTCAGCATCACGCCGCTTTGCGGCGCCCATTCGGGAGGAAGGCTGGTGCGGCAGTTTTTTTGCATCGAATTATTTTTTCAGACTCAAACCGGCGCGTATGCTATCGCAGCCACACCCGTGCGCCAAGGATAAAATCGGCGGCAGAACCGTTTGACCTGCGCGCACAAGTAGTTTTGAATGTGCGCCACCTGTGTCTTTTCTGGAGTTGAGATGCCCCTGATTCGTCCCTTTGCCGGCCTG
>CAYIQV010000170.1:0-235 GCA_964365635.1 uncultured Acidiferrobacteraceae bacterium | reverse complement strand
CTGCGCCCGGCGCCCGGCCGCGCGGCCGATGTGATGGCGCCACCATACGATGTGTTAAACACGGAGGAAGCGCGCGTCCGTGCGGCGGATAAACCGTGGAGCTTTCTGCACATCTCCAAGCCCGAGATCGATCTGCCAGCGGGCGCCGATCCTTACAGCCCTGCAGTCTATGCCAGGGGCAAGGAGAATTTCGATCGCCTGCTCAAGGAAGGCGTGCTGACGCGCGATCCGGAAC
>CAYIQV010000169.1:0-4518 GCA_964365635.1 uncultured Acidiferrobacteraceae bacterium | reverse complement strand
GCATGTGCTTGCCGTATTTCATCGCCGCCTCGGTCACCTGATTGGCGAGCTCGCGTGTGGGTGTCAGCACCAGCACGCGCGGGCCGCGCGAATTTTTGATCGACGGTACGCTCAGCCGATGCAGTGATGGCAGTACGAACGCGGCGGTTTTGCCGGTGCCGGTCTGGGCCGAGGCCATCAAATCGTTGCCTTCGAGCGCGAGCGGAATGGCCTGTGCCTGAACCGGGGTGGGCGTGGTGTAGCCGCTCTCGACGATGGCTTTGAGAATGGACGGGTGTAACGCTAACTTTTCAAAAGTCATGGTGATTCCTTATCTTGGTAAATGAACAGCGCATACAGAGGATCGCTGCCAATCACCGTGATAGGGCAATGGCAGTAACAAAACTGCTGGCGCAAAAAACATCGTCGCCAACCGTTTTATCGCTGAAATTCCAGGGGAACTGAAACCAGAAGGTGGGTCAGAGATCGATGAACTCAACGGCAAGAAAAGACTTTTTCGGTGTCTGGACTGCCGAGCGGGGCGGAAGATACAGGAATAGCACTGTAAAAGCCAGTGTTTATTTCAATACCCGCATTGGTACTGCAAGACTGCTTGATTGCAGGCAGTTCCGGCCACCTCGGCTGTTCGGACGTGGCGCGCTGTTTTCTGTGTACCCCATGCTAACCTGCCTTCATGAAATTCCTTCCTGTGCCTGTCTGGCCACGGACCGTGGCGCAGGCGCGCGCCATCCAGGAGACCCTGCGTGGTCATGTGATTGCCCATGACCGTCTTGATGGTGTGCAGCATGTCGCCGGAATCGATGTCGGTTTTGAGAATGGCGGTGACGTCGTGCGTGCCGCGGTGGTGGTGCTCGATTTCCCGAGCCTGGTGTGGCGTGAGCAGGCGGTGGCGCACAGGCCAACGCGATTTCCATATGTCCCGGGATATCTCTCATTCCGCGAGGCGCCCGTGGTGTTGGCGGCGCTCAAGAAGCTGCACGTCACGCCGGATCTCCTGTTGTGTGACGGCCAGGGCCTGGCACATCCGCGGCGATTCGGGATCGCCTGTCATCTTGGAGTGCTGACGGATACGCCGAGCATCGGTGTGGCCAAATCGCGCTTGATCGGTACACACGAAGCGGTGCCGGCACAAAAGGGCGCGTGGGCGCCACTCCGGGACGAGGGCGAAGTGATAGGCGCGGTGCTGCGCACGCGTATTGACGTGAAACCAGTTTTTGTTTCGATCGGCCATCGTCTCAGTCTCGAAACCGCGATTGATTATGTTCTTCGGTGCACCACGCGCTATCGTCTTCCCGAGACAACGCGTCTGGCGCATCGACTTGCCTCGGGCTGATCTCCATTTGTCGTCTTGAACACCGCGCATGTCGCGCAACGCTTGACGGTTCCTGGCGCCCTGACGCATCGTGCCTGCCGTTCGGGCCCCGCTATGGGCCGGGTCCGGTGTTTATAATCATTCATGCAGGAGATGAATAATATGCGTAACAAGACGATGATCGTTTTTGGTTCTTTTGTGGTGTTTGCGGCTTCGGCCGGTGTTTATGCGGCGGATTCGACCGCCACCAATGCCCCGAAAGAGCCAGAGAAACAGGCGCTGGAAAGTATCGACAAGAATCTTGAAAAGAAACCGGACAATCAGGGTTTGACGAATGCCCGTCAGCATCAGGAGAAGAAGGAGGAGAAGCACGCCAAAAAGCACACGGAAAAACGGGAACACGCGGAGCGCGGCGAACACAAGGAGAAACCGGAGCGTCCGGAGCACATGGAGCGGACTGGAGAGGGCAAACACTAGTTTTACTTGCCGGCGCCAGGCACACGGGGCGCCGGCGTGCCCCGTGTGATGTCTCTGGACGGAGAATGTTCCGCCATTTTGAGGCGCGCACTTAATTCAAGAAAATTATTTCGTTTCCCTGCCCGGTTTGGTAGTCTGATTACAATGAAAAAAATCTCATTCCTCCCCTGCTACATGGCTGGCGCCATGCTTCTGGCGCCGGTGGTGTCCGCCTGCGCCGCCGAGGCCGACCTTAGCGTCAGCCTCGGTGCGGAATACACGACGGGTGATTACGGCACGCCGGCGGATACCAATATCTGGTATTTCCCCGTAACCGTAAAATACCAAACGGCTGCCGATTCACTCGCCCTTACCCTGCCCTACGTCAGCGTCGAAGGCACTGGCAGCGTTGTTGCCGGTGAGCGTGCGGTGCGGCGCAATGCCCCAGCGCACAGCAGCATTCAGACCAATTCCGGGTTAGGCGATATGGTCCTCGTGGGTTCGCACAAGATTTCCGAAACGGCCTCTTCGAGGATGGACCTGACCGGCAAGATAAAATTTGGCACGGCCGATGAAAACGATAATCTGGGCACGGGCGAAGACGATGTCTCCGTGCAGTTGGACATGGAAAAATACCTGGACAGCAACAGTGTGTATGGCACGGCCGGTTACAAGATTCTGGGTGATCCGTCGGGCGTCGATTTCAGGAATGTGCTTTACGGTTCGCTGGGCTTGTCACACAAGCTCGATGCTTCACAGACGGCCGGCATGGAATGGTATGCCCAGCAGGCGGCCGTTTCCGGCGGCCCGGCGTCATCGGAACTGACGCTTTATCTCGGCAACAAGGTGGACAAAAAAACCAAGGTGACCGGGTACCTGCTGAAAGGATTCTCCGACGGCAGCCCGGACTGGGGCCTCGGCGTGGTCTTGAAGCTGACCCAGTAAGCCGCATCACCCGGCGGTGTCCGACCGCCGGTCTTTGCTCAGGTTCTCCTTGCCTTCTCGCGTACCTGCTCGCGCACGATGATTTTCGAGAGATCGCCGATTTGTTCCGCGAACAGTTCGATCAGGTCATCCACGGCCAGGATGCCCACCAGCGCATTAGCGCCATCGACCACCGGTACGCGCCGGACACCCTTGGCGCGCATCAGCTTGATGGTGTCCATCAAGTCATCCTTTTCCTCGACCGTCACCAGATCGTCACTCATGATGTCGCCGACATCGACATCGCGCATGTCGATGTCCTCGGCGATGACTTCGAGCACGATGTCCCGGTCGGTGACGATTCCGACGGGTATGCGTTTTCCCGCTCTTTCCTCAATGACGATCAGATCACCGACATGGAATTCGCGCATGCGTTGGGCTGCTTCCAGTATGGTTGCGTGCTTTTGGATGATGACGACTTCACGGTTGCAGACTTCACTGACAGTCATAAGTCACCTCCTTGTTGCCACTCATTTTATGCCCCAAAGCCTTGCCTCTCTTGACCTAGATCAAGGATCAGTTCTGAGCAGTTTGGGAAGTTACGTCTGTATTTGCCCAAGTAGGTAGGCAAACCGCCGTCCGATATGTCTCCGCACGGCCGCCACTTCTCCCTGGCGGCCTGAATTTAGTCGGACGGCGGTATTTTTTCTCCGTAAAACCCCCATTTTTTGCACGCAGGCGCCAATTCCAGACAACGGGAGCTATACGGATTTTGTTGTGGCAGGTAGAGTTAGATTTATTCTTAATCCTTAATCTTCCGTAATCGAAATGTCAGACTTGTTTCTTGATTACCTGATTATCATGCTTGTCGTGGTGGATCCCATTGGCCTCACGCCGATTTTCGCGGCCTTGACGCACGGCGAGTCAGCAGCGACCCGGCGCAAGATGGCGGTTCGGGGAACGTTGATCGCGGCTGTTATCCTGGTTGTGTTCGTGCTGGCTGGCGACCGTCTGCTGCGTTTGCTCGGGATCGGCATGCCGGCATTTCAAATCGCCGGCGGTGTGTTGCTCTTTCTGCTGGCGGTGGACATGGTATTCGCGCGGCACTCGGGTCTGCGTTCCACGACCGAGCGCGAACAGAAGGAGGCGGAAACCAGAAAAGACATCTCGGTTTTTCCGCTGGCCATCCCGCTGATCGCCGGCCCCGGCGCGCTGACGACCGTATTGCTGATGGTGGGTGAGCAGGGCGATGACCCGGTGGTGCTGGCGGCGGTGCTGGGCGTGTTGCTGGTGGTACTGCTGATCACGCTGATGGCACTGCTGTTGTCCGGACGCATCATGGCATTTCTGGGTGAAACCGGCGCCAATGTTATCAGCCGTGTCCTCGGTGTGATTCTGGCGGCACTGGCCGTACAGTTCGCGCTCGATGGCTGGATGGCGTCGCTTCCGTTTTTCGACGAAATCGTTCCCCAGATGATGATCGTGTGATACGTGGTGATGCGCGAAC
Organism: uncultured Acidiferrobacteraceae bacterium; assembly: GCA_964365635.1. Taxonomy (GTDB): domain Bacteria; phylum Pseudomonadota; class Gammaproteobacteria; order Acidiferrobacterales; family Sulfurifustaceae; genus Sulfuricaulis. Next base: position 319 of record CAYIQV010000169.1, on the reverse strand, counting down.
GTGGTTTATGGTTCGCGTGTTCCGGTTGATCCTGAATCAGGCGTAGGCGGCGACGGGCAGGTGGTCGACCGGATTGATGCCGTGCACCCCGGGCTCCAGCACGCGATCGATTTCGCATGACCAGCCATCCCGGGTCTTATAATCCATCAGGTCGACCATGGATGTCTCGTCAAAGGCGCTGTTGTCGGCGCGCTTGATCAAGGCAATGCGGGGCTTGAGGCGGCGCGCCCGGTTCATGGTCACGATCACGCCGACTTCGCCGGTGTTGAGTTCCACCACGCTGCCGATGGGGTAGATGCCCATGCATTGGATGAACTGT
>CAYIQV010000168.1:0-4519 GCA_964365635.1 uncultured Acidiferrobacteraceae bacterium | reverse complement strand
TTTACCTTCGCCACCGCCTCCTGCCGCGGCGTGCTATAAACCAGATACCATTTTCTCAGTATCTTCTTCTCCCTCGGCATCAGTCCGGTCACTTGGCCTGCAAACGCCACACATGTGCGTCCGTGGCCGTAATTGGATTAGCTAAGCTGGAAAATAGCTTGAGGACGCGCATTATCATTGCTTTGCTTTTTCCAGCAACTGGCTCATGTATCGACTGACGCCCTCCTCCACGGTCAGAAATGGTTTCTTGTAGCCGGCCTTGCGCAAGGTACTGATGTCCGCCTGGGTAAAGCTCTGGTACTTTCCCTTAAGCGCATCCGGGAAAGGAATATATTCAATGAGTCCCTGGCTCTGCATCTGGCGAAGGTCAAGCCCGGCCTTGCCCTCTGTCTGCCGCAGGCTGTTCACGACGGAGGACGCCACATCATTAAATGGCTGGGCTCTCCCGGTGCCGACATTGAAAATACCACTTTTCTGCGGATGGTCCAGAAAAAAGAAATTCACCGCGACCACATCCTCCACCGAAATAAAGTCGCGCTGCTGACCTCCGTTCGCGTAGCCATCACAGCCTTCGAAAAGCTTTACCTTGCCACTGTCCCGAAACTGGTTGAACTGATGGTATGCCACCGAGGCCATGCGGCCCTTGTGCTGCTCGCGGTCGCCGTACACATTGAAATAGCGAAAACCGGCGATCTGCGCCGTCCTTTTTGGCAGCACCTTGCGCACATATTGGTCGAACAGGAATTTTGAATAACCGTACACATTGAGCGGCGCTTCGAATTCACGTGATTCTTTAAAGATTTTTCCAGCGCCATAAGTTGCCGCCGAGGACGCGTACAGGTAGGGAATCTTCTTCGCCTGACAATAGTGCAGCAGCGTCTTTGAATATTCGTAGTTGTTGGTCATCATGTAGACGCCATTGTGCTCCATGGTGTCGGAGCAGGCGCCTTCGTGGAAAATCGCCTTGAGCTTGCGTACAAACTTCCCTTCCGCCACGCGTGCAATGAAATCGCGCTTGTCCATGTAGTCCGCGATTTCGCAGTCCATGATGTTCCGATATTTGTCGGCCTTCTCGAGGTTATCCACCACGAGAATATCCGTGATGCCGCGATCATTCAGTCCTTTGACAATATTCGCACCGATAAATCCGGCACCACCCGTGACAACGTACATCAGACCCCCTCAATAGCCAATTCGTGGAGAATTTCTTCCGGCGTGGCCGTCGCCGCACCGAGCTTGCCAACCACAATGCCTGCCGCCACATTGGCCAGATGCAGCGCATCTTCCGTGGCTCCGCCCACGGCATAGGCACAGCCGATGGCCGCAATCACGGTGTCGCCCGCGCCCGTGACATCAAAGACTTCGCGGGCACGCGCCGGCATGTGCAATGCGCGTCCGCTTCGCTCGACAAGGCTCATGCCTTCCTCGCCACGCGTTACCAGCACCCCATCAAGCTCGAACTCCGTAGCCATGGCCGAGGCCTTTTTTACCAAATCTGTGTTATCGAGAAAGTGTCCGGCCACCAGCTCGAACTCTTTGCGGTTCGGCGTAATCAACGTGGCACCGCGGTAGCCGCTGTAATCACGCCCCTTGGGGTCCACCACTACCGGTTTGGCGGCGCTGCGGGCGGCATGAATCATTTCCTGGATATAACCAAGACCCCCCTTGCCGTAGTCGGAAAGAATCACGACGTCATACTCCGACACATGTTTGAGGTAGTGATCAAGTAACTTGACGCGTGCGTCTTTGCTGACCGGGGATTCAAAGTCGATGCGCAGAAGCTGCTGATGGCGCGATATGACGCGCAACTTGATCGTGGTGTTGAGCAATTTGTCGCGCTGCAGAAAACAGCGTATCCCGTCCGCTCCCAGCAAGCGCTCGAGACTGTCCGCATCGACGTCGTCGCCAGTAATGGAAAGCAAGGCACAGCTTGCCCCCAACGCCCGCGCACTACGCGCCACGTTGGCCGCACCGCCGGCGCGTTCATCCGAACGGTTTACCGCCACCACCGGCACCGGGGCTTCGGGAGAAATGCGCTCGACCTCTCCATACCAGTAGCGGTCAAGCATGGCATCGCCCACCACCAGTACTTTGGACTTGGTGATTTTTTCAAGGAGTTTGGGTAACACGTGTGTTCTTGTCCTGGTATGGGCGCTATCCAATAACGCTGTGGGATCGCTGAATACCAACATTATCCGGACATTTCGCCCTGCTGTCGATCATGCGCCAATGACTCATTTAGCCAGTTATGTTCCCGTCAAAAGTCGCTAATGCACCAGTATTTCACGGTTGATCGCCGCCAGCGTCGACAACGGATCGGCAGCACGCGTGATGGGGCGTCCAATGACCAGATAATCCGCGCCTTGAGCGACGGCCTCCGCCGGCGTCAGCGTCCGCTGCTGGTCGTCGGCCGGCGATCCGGCCAGCCGGATACCGGGCGTGACCAGGAGGAAATGGCTGCCGCACAGCTGACGCAGCGCCGCGGCCTCCTGTGCGGAGCACACCACGCCATCGAGTCTTGAATCACGCGCGAGTTCAGCCAACCGTTGCACGCTTCGTTTGACGTTGTCGCGCAAACCTATTTGGCTTGCTTCTTCGTCGCCATGACTCGTCAAGAGTGTCACCCCGATCAGCTGCGGTCGATGCGAGGCACGGTCAATGGCTTCACGAGCGGCTTCAAGCATTTTTCCGCCACCCAGGGTATGTACATTCAACATCCACACGCCCAGATTGGCGGCCCGCAAACACGCCCGCGAAACGGTGTTGGGGATATCATGAAATTTGAGATCGAGAAACACATCAAATCCTTTCGTGACCAGATGCGTGACCAGGTCCGGTCCGGCGGCCGTGAAAAGCTCAAGCCCGATCTTGAGGCGACACTCAGCCGGTGTCACGCGCGCCGCGAACGCCAGCGCTTCGGGGGCATCGGCAAAATCCAGGGCCACAATCACGCGTGAACCAGCCACTCAGTCCTCCTGAACCGGCTTGATGGTATTCCAGCGATTACAACCAGGGCATATCCAGTGCAGGGATTTTCCCTTGAACCCGCACTGGCCGCAGGCATAGCCCAGATGTTGGGCACGCAGTTCTTCAATAATGCCGCGTAACAATATTAGATCGTCTCGCGCCGGGCCATTGGCCTCGGCCAGATTGAGCTCCAGGAGCTGGTGCAGACCGTGGACATTCGGCCGCCGGCGCAACCAAGCCACCACAAATTTTTCGGCCGCCTCGACACCCTCACGGTTTCGGATAATGTCGGAAAATGTCAATGCCAGCGCTACCCCGCCATGCCGCTGCAAGGCGGCCTGGAAATAATCATGCAATCCCTGATCGTCATTCAACTTCCGGAATCCCTCGGCAATCCGGCCAGCCACCTCGCCCAGGTAGTGCACGTCCTGATGCTCGATTTTACGCCAGGCATGAATGGCTTCCCGGTACTTTCCCTGCTGCGCTTCCAGATCCCCCAGCAGCATGCTGGCGCGTACGCAGTTCTCGTCCGCGACAAATGCCTGTGTCAGGAAATCCCTCGTCGTCGAATAGTCCTTGCGCGCGTAGGCATGGTCAGCGAGTTCACAATAATACTGAGCGATCACATCATCGAGCTTCTTCCCGGACAAACGCGAGAGCTTGCGCATGATGGCTATTGCCTTCTCCCACTCTTTTTCCTGCTGATAGATATGCAGCAACAACTTCAGCGCCTGCTCACTGTGTGCGCGAATTTCGGATAGTTCCAGAAACAGGCTTTCCGCACGATCCAGCAGGCCCGCCTTGAGATAATCCTGGCCAAGCTCCAAGAGTGCGTGCGAGCGCTGCTCCTTGTCCAGTGCCGGGCGCGCAATCAGATTCTGATGGACACGTATCGCGCGCTCAACTTCACCACGGCGGCGAAACAGATTCCCCAGGGCGAGATGGGTTTCGACGGTATCCGAATTCACTTCGAGCACCTGGATGAACACTTCGATGGCCTTGTCCGGTTGTTCATTCAAGAGAAAATTCAGGCCCTTGAAATAGGCCGACGGCAGGTCAAGGGATTGCCGGGCATGCCGTTTTTGCTCCAATCTGGCGGCCAACCATCCGGAGGCCGCCGCCAAGGGCAACAACAGCCATAACAGGTCGGTGGCGTTCATTAGAGAAGTTCTGATTTATTAATTATGATCATCTGCCGCAAAGGCGCGAAGGACGGCCGCTTCCGCGCGTCCTGCGCTCGCGGCATTTGTACGTCCCTGTCCGGCACAAAGAAAATCTCATGGGCATCAAACACAGAAATCTTTGCGCTCTTTGCGCCTTTGCGGCAAAAACTCATAAGTCAGAGATTTCTTAGATGACATCTTTGATCGGGAGTGCCCGCAGGTTGATCACTTCCTGTTCGATCTGGCGAACTTCCTTGCGCGCTTGCACCAGCTGGCGCTGCATGCTCACCACCATTCTCAGGCTTGCCAGATAGCCCAAGACAACCCCCACGGTCAGCGTGGCCAGGAGGTACCACACGGACACCATGGCGCACACGTTGATCTGCTGG
>CAYIQV010000167.1:0-4523 GCA_964365635.1 uncultured Acidiferrobacteraceae bacterium | reverse complement strand
GCGCGTATCGTCGGCGGCGAAGGCCGTTCGATCGGAATGATGCAACTGGACGCCTCGTACAGCCCGGTCCGCCGCGTGGCCTATACCGTGGAGAATGCACGCGTTGAGCAGCGTACCGACCTCGACAAGCTGATACTGGATATCGAGACCAACGGCGCCATCAACCCGGAAGAGGCCGTGCGCCGGGCAGCCAATATTCTGCAGGACCAGATTTCGATCTTTGTCGACCTGAAGAGCCCGGAAGCCAAGACCGAAGAGAGAAAAGAACCCGACATGGATCCGCTGTTGCTGCGGCCGGTGGATGATCTGGAGCTGACCGTACGCTCGGCCAACTGCCTCAAGGCGGAGAACATTTTTTACATCGGCGATCTGATTCAGCGCTCGGAATTCGAATTGCTGAAGACCCCGAACCTCGGGAAAAAGTCGCTCACGGAGATCAAGGACATTCTGGCCCAGCACGGGCTGTCTCTGGGCATGAAACTCGAAAACTGGCCGCCGGCTTCACTCAAGGACAGGGTTAAAATCCCCGAACAGCAGGAATCCGGTGTCTGAGACAATAAAAGGTTAAACCATGCGTCACCATAAGAGCGGCCGTAAACTCAATCGTACCAGCAGCCACCGTGAGGCCATGTTTCGCAACATGGCGGTGTCGTTGCTGCGGCATGAACAGATCGTGACCACGCTCCCCAAGGCGAAGGAATTACGCCGTGTCGCCGAACCCCTGATCACGCTTGGCAAGACGGCCACACTCGCCAACCGCCGCGTGGCCTATTCTCGCCTCCGTGACCGCGAGATCGTCGGTAAGTTGTTCGATGACTTGGGGCTGCGTTTCAAGGAGCGCAGCGGCGGTTATCTGCGCATCCTGAAGACCGGCTATCGTGCTGGCGACTCCGCGCCCATGGCCTTGGTGCAGCTTGTGGAACGGGGGGAAATCTCTGCCGAACCCGTGACGGATGCAGCCGTTCCGTTGGCCGGGGAAGCAAAGGGCAAGGCCAAGAGCAAGCCAAAGAGCGCGCCCAAGAAGAAATCCGTAAAGAAATCCACGAAGCGCGCCAAGTCGGCCAAAAAAACTGCTAAGGAATAAAGACCTTAAGACGACATAGTAAAAAGCCGGGGAATACCCGGCTTTTTTTGTTTGGAACCTCCGCGAAAAACGGCGAGGCACGCGAGCTATGATCGTTTTGTTTACCGACTTCGGCCTTACCGACCCCTATGTTGGACAGATGCACGCGATCCTGGCACAGATAGCGCCCGGGAAGCCCGTTATCGACCTGTTTCATGCCGTACCCGCCTATGACATCCGCGCGGGTGCGTACTTGCTGCCAGCCTATGCCCGAGGCTTTCCCGCAGGCACCGTTTTCATATGTGTTGTCGACCCTGGGGTGGGCGGTGCGCGTCAGCCTGTTATGGTGCGGGCGGACGGGTGCTGGTATGTCGGCCCGGATAACGGCCTGTTTGAGATGGTGAAGCGCCGCGCCGGGGAATATGATAGCCGCGTGATTCGCTGGCGCCCGCCAGTCCTGTCAGCCAGTTTTCACGGACGTGACTTATTTGCGCCAGTGGCGGCACGGCTGGCATGCGGCGAAGTTGTGGATTCGGAGCCGGTTGGGTATTTCCCCGACCGTCGGTCCAGGGAATCGAAGTTGGCCCGCGGTGAGCTGCCCGATTCGGCACCGGCGACGCTGACAATGCCCGAGGCGTCGGATTGGCCGGACGATCTCGCGCAGATTCTTTATATCGACCACTACGGTAATGGCATCACGGGTTTGCGGGCCTCCAGTCTGCCACGGAACCAACGCTTGATGATCGGGGACCAGGTTCTTGAACGCGCCCGGGTTTTTGCCGACGTGCCGCTGAAGACTTTTTTCTGGTACGAGAACGCCAATGGCCTGGTTGAGATCGCCGCTAATCAGGATAGCGCCGCCACCCGACTTGGCTTGAAGATTGGGGATTTCGTGATAGTAGTTTAAGGGACAAAGAATAAATGAGGACGGCATGAAGGATTGGGGCATACAGACACGAGTGCTGTTTCTGGCGCTGGTGCCGCTCACCGTGGCGGTTTTGTTGATATCCCTGCATTTCACCAACGCGCGCATTCAGGACCTGGAACAGGCCCTGCGCGACCGCGGCCAGACCATCGCCACGCGCCTGGCCTCGGCCTGCGAGTACGGCGTCACCACCAACAACCGCGCCATGCTGGTCAAGCTCGCTCAGTCCACGCTGCGTGAAGCCGATGTGATGTCCGTGACCCTCACCAGCATGGACGGTGCGGTGCTGGCCCAGGTCGCGGCCGCGGAAAAGGAAAAATCCTCCTCCTCGCTGCAAGGTTCGCGCTATAAATTCCGTGCGCCGATTTATTACGGTGAATCCCCGGTGGGTAAGTCGCATGCCGCGCCCACCAGTGGCGAGCAAAAACCGCAGGCCGGGTGGGTAGCGGTATCGCTTTCGCGTGAGGCGATGCAGACAGAGCAGAACCGGATCTTGCTCCAGAGTGTGTTGATTGTGCTGCTCGGCTTGGTGGTCACCATCATCGTGGCATTGCGTATGGCGCGCACAGTGACGCACCCCATTCTCGCGCTGACCAGGGCCGTGGACAAGATCAAGCATGGCGACCTCGATCACCGTGTTATCGCGCAATCTCCCGGAGAAATGGGCGAACTGGAGACCGGAATCAATGCCATGGCGGTGGCCCTGCAGGAGGCGCGTGACCGGGAGAAGAAACGATCCGAGGACGCGCTGTTTCTGGAGCAGGTTCGTGCCCAGGTAACGCTCGAGTCCATCGGTGACGGGGTGATTACGACCGACGCCGAAGGGCGGGTGGTCTACATGAATTCGGTGGCCGAGCAGTTCACGGAGTGGAAGATCGAAGAGGCGCGCGGGCGGGCACTCATCGAAGTTTTTAACATTTTCGACGAGACCTCTAATCGTCTTGAAAATTATCCGATCCACTATTGCCTGAAGGAAGGGCGCACCATTCGCCACGACAGCCATCACCTGTTGATGAGTCATGACGGTGGCAAGATCGAGATTCAGGACTCGGCCGCGCCCATCCGCGACCGTGACGGCACCCTGACCGGCGCGGTGGTGGTGTTCCACGATGTCACGGAGATTCAAGGCATGGCCAAGCGCATGGCGTTCCTGGCCTCGCACGATCCGCTGACCGGTCTGCTCAACCGGCGCGAGTTTGAAACCCGTCTGCAACTGTCGCTCGACAGCGCCCGCAACGAGGATCGTGAACACGCGCTGTGCTATCTCGATCTCGACCAGTTCAAGATCGTGAACGACACCTGCGGCCATATCGCCGGGGATGAACTGCTAAAACAATTGGCCACGCACCTGCAAAAGGAAATACGCGCCAGTGATGTGTTGGCGCGTCTGGGTGGGGACGAGTTTGGCGTGATTCTGGAAAGCTGTTCCGTTGAAAAGGCGCAGCAGATCGCCGACCTGCTGCGCCAGTCGGTCAAGGATTTCCGTTTTGCCTGGCGCAACCGCCTGTTTGAAATCGGGGTGTCCATCGGGCTGGTGCCGATCACGCGCGACAGCGGCGGGCTGACCGAGGTGATGAGCGCGGCGGATTCCGCCTGTTATATCGCCAAGGATCACGGACGCAACCGCCTGCACGTGTACCAGGCGGACGACAGCGCGCTCGTGCAGCGGCGCGGGGAGATTCAGTGGGTGCACCGGTTGCGGGAAGGGCTCGAAAAGAACAGCTTCGATCTCTACTGCCAGGCGATTATCCCGCTGCAAGGGGATGCCTCGCCGCCGGAGCGCTTTTATGAAATTCTGGTGCGCATCCAGGACGTGGATCTTATTCTGCCCGCCGCGTTTATCCCGGCCGCCGAGCGCTACCATCTCATGCCCGCCATCGATCGCTGGGTCATCGGCGCGGTGTTTTCCATGCTGGAGAAGTTCCGCAGCGGCCATGCGGAGGAAGGTTTCCGGTTTGCGATTAACCTTTCGGGCCAGTCGCTGGGCGATGAAAAATTCGCGGAATTTGTCATGCAGCAGTTCGTCCAACACCGGATTCACCCGGAGAGCATCTGCTTCGAGATCACCGAGACCGCGGCCATCGCCAACCTCAGCCGCGCCCGCGATTTTATCGCGCAGTTCAAGCACATGGGTTGCCGCTTCGCGCTCGATGATTTCGGCAGCGGCCTCTCTTCCTTCGGCTACCTCAAAACATTGCCGGTGGATTACCTCAAGATTGCCGGCAGTTTCATCGAAGGCACGGCCGACGATCCCGTGGATTACGCCATGGTCGATGCCATCAACCAGATCGGCCATGTCATGGGCCTGATCACGGTCGCCGAGTCGGTGGAAAATGCCCTCACCCTGGAGAAACTGCGCGAGACCGGCGTGGATTACGCCCAGGGGATGGAGATCGACATACCGAAGCCGCTGCACCAGGTATTGCAGCTCACCGAGAAGGAATGGCTCTCCATCCGTTCGCACGCGAACGTGATCTGACCGGCGGCGTCAATATCTACCTTGATGATGTTTCAATCCTCGCCCGCTCCGAGGAG
>CAYIQV010000166.1:0-4528 GCA_964365635.1 uncultured Acidiferrobacteraceae bacterium | reverse complement strand
AGGCTGTCGATCAGACGGCTGACCTGACGCACGTTACGCGCGAGTTCCGAAAGGCCGACCTTGATCTTGTCCAGTTCCTCCAGCACCACGATGGGGATATACACGTCGTGCTCATGGAATCGCAGGATCGCGTTGGGATCGTGGATGAGGACGTTGGTATCGAGAACGAAAATCTTGTGCTTGGTTGCCATGGTTGTTGTATTTCCTAATTACAGTTTTTCTATTTCTTCCAATACCTGTTCCACGTGTCCCGCGACCTTGACCCCGCGAAATTCCTTGCGCAGCACACCGCCTTTATCGATGACGAAGGTGCTGCGGTCGATGCCCATGTATTTTTTCCCGTACAGGCTTTTTTCCTTGATGACATCGAACAGCTTGCACAGCTTTTCATCCTCGTCGGCGATGAGTTCGAACGGAAACTTGTACTTGGCCTTGAATTTGTCGTGCGAAACAAGGCTGTCGCGCGACACGCCGATAATCTCGGTTTTCAGTTTCTGGAAGCGCTTGTACTGGTCGCGAAACGCCTCACCTTCCATGGTGCAGCCGGAGGTGTTGTCCTTGGGGTAGAAGTACAGCACGAGATGTTTTCCCGCGAAGTCGGAAAGCGTGGCGACCTTGCCGCCGGTCAGCTGTACTTTGGCGTCGGGGATTTTTTTACCGAGTGCAACTTTTCTGGGCATGATGTGAGTCCGGTGTAACGGATACCGCATTGTAGCGGCAACGCCACCGCGACGGGAAGGATGCTAGAACCTATCTCAAAACGAATGTAGGGTGGGCATCGCCCACCAACACGGCTTCGCTGGCTGTCCGACGGTGGGCGGTGCCCACCCTACAAACATATGCCAGGGTATTTTTGAGATAGGTTCTAATCAGCTTCGCGTTCGACGGTGCAGCAATGGGATGAAATGTCGCTTGGCTCGTTGTTGCCGCGCAGTACGTGGCCAGTCACCGGATTGGGCCGGAAGGTGGTGCAGCCCTTGAGTTTCCGGTCGTAGGCCAATTCGTAGATGTTTTTGAAGTTCTCGAACGCGAAGTCCGCTGGGATATTGATGGTTTTCGAGATGGAATTGTCCACGTAAGGTTGCAGCGCCGCTTGCATGGCCAAATGGGTTTCGGGCGGCAGATCACGCGCGCTCACGAATTCACGCGGCAGCTGCTCCTTGCCGCCGCGCTCCCGCCACAGGCGGAAGGCGTAGTCCATCAGTTCATGTTCGGTGTAGCTGCCGTCAAGCTCCAGGACCTTGCGGGTATGGCAGAAGTCGTAGACGGGTTCGAGCCCGCTGGAAATGTTATTGGCCAGCAGGCTGATGGTGCCGGTGGGCGCGATGGCCGTGAGATGACTGTTGCGGATGCCATGCTCCCCAATGCCGCGGCGGATATCCTCGGGCAGTGTTGGCACGAACTCGCCCGCGAGATATTTGTCTTTGTCCAGAAATGGGAACGCACCCTTTTCTCTGGCCAGTTCGACGGAAGTACGATAGGCGCGGAGGCAGATCCGGCGCATGATATCGGCGGCGAGATCGCGCGCGGATTCTTCGCCGTAATGCCGGCCAAGCATGATGAGGACATTCGCCAAGCCCGTGAATCCGAGGCCGATATGGCGCGACCCCTGCGCCTGTTCCCGTTGGCGCGGTAGCGGAAACTGAGACAGGTCGATGACGTTGTCCATCATGCGCACGGCGACCGCCGCCGTGGCCTCGATGCCCTCCAGGTCCAGACGCGCCTGCGGCGTGAAGGGATCGTGCACGAAGGCCGTGAGGTTGATCGAGCCAAGGTCGCAGGCACCGTAGGGTGGCAACGGAATTTCTCCGCAAGGATTCGTGGCGCTGATGTGCTCGCGATACCACAGGTTGTTCAGGCGATTGATGCGGTCGATGAAGAGCACGCCCGGTTCGGCGTATTCGTACGTCGCTCGCATCAGCTTGTTCCAGAGATCGCGCGCCCGCAGCGTCTGGTACACGCGGCAAGACACGGGCTCGGCATGGCTGGACCAGCGGCGGCGAAGAATCTGGCCTTCAGTCGCTACATCGTTCTCAACGGGAAACACCAGTGCCCAGTCCTGATCGTGACGCACAGCCTCCATGAAATCGTCGCTGACGAGCACCGAGAGGTTGAAGTGGCGCAACAGGTGAGTATCGCGTTTCGCGTCGATGAAGGCCTCGATATCGGGATGATCGCAGCGCAGTGTCGCCATCATGGCGCCGCGGCGTGCCCCGGTGGAGAGCAGTGTGGCGCACATGCTGTCCCAGATCTGCATGAACGACACCGGCCCGGAGGCAAGGGCGCCGACGCTTTTTGCTGCGGTGCCTCTGGGCCGCAGCGTGGAAAAATCGTATCCCACACCGCCGCCCTGCTGCATGGTGAGTGCGCCTTCCTTTAGTGCGTCAAAGATGCCATCCAGGGAATCCTCAACCACGCCCATCACAAAGCAGTTGAACAAGGTGACACGGCGGTTGGTGCCGGCACCGGCCTGGATACGGCCGCCGGGGAGGAACCGAAAGCCGGCGAGGGCTTCGTAGAAGCGTTGTTCCCAGGCAGCGTTCTCTTGTTTTTCCACGCTGGCCAGCGACCGCGCAATGCGGCGCCAAGTGTCCTCGATGGTCCGGTCGTGGATCGTCTCGCCGTCACGAAAACGGTATTTCGTGTTCCAGATATGGCGCGAAATGTCGGCGATGAAGGGATCGGAGCTCATACTGTCTTTCACATTGTACGCCGAAGCAGCGGCAGGAGTAGTTTCAAAGGCAGGGTATTGAGTACGTCCTTTTTTTCGAGCCAGCCGCGCCGTGCCTGGCCGACTCCATATATAAGGTTGTCCAGGTCCTGGATGCTGTGGGCATCGGAGTTGATGGCCACGAGCACCTCTTCGTCCCGGGCCATCTGGCAGTACACATCGAGCAGATCCAGCCGCTCCGGGTGGGCATTGAGTTCGAGAAAACAGCCGCGGGCGCGCGCCTGGCGGATGATGCGCAGCATGTCGACATCATAAGGCTCGCGGCTATCGAGCAGCCGGCCGGTGGGGTGGGCGAGGATGGTGAAATGTGGATGATCCATGGCGCGCAGGATGCGCTCGGTCTGTTTTGCGCGCGACAGGTTGAACTTGCTGTGCACGGCGCCCACCACGAGGTCGAGCTCGCTCAACACATCATCCGGCAGGTCGAGGCGGCCATCATCGAGAATGTCCACTTCAATTCCTTTCAGTATGGTAATGCCCTTGAGTTCGCCATTGAGGCGGTCGATCTCGGCCAGCTGCTTGCGCAGGCGTTGCGGATCGAGGCCATGGGCGACCGTCAGGCGGCGCGAGTGTTCGGTGATGGCGAGATACCCCAGGCCGCGCGCCCGCCCCGCTTCGGCCATTTCCCGGACCGTGCCGTGCCCGTCGGTGGCCTTGGTGTGGGCATGCAGGTCGCCTTTCAGATCGGCGTATTCCACGAGCCGCGGCAGTTTGCCGGCACGCGCGGCCTCGATCTCGCCGTGGTTCTCGCGCAATTCCGGAGGAATCCACGGTAGACCCACGGCACGATAGACCGATTCCTCGGTGTCGCCACTCACCTTTTTCTTCCCACGGAATACGCCGTATTCGCTGATCTTGAGCTGGCGTTCCTGTGCCAGCCGGCGGATCTCGATGTTGTGCGCCTTGGAGCCCGTAAAGTATTGCAGGGCCGCGCCGAAACAGTCTTCCGCCACCACGCGCACGTCCACCTGCAACCGGGATTTGAGAATCACCGTGGCGCGCGTTGGGCCTTGGGCCAGCACGTCTTTGACTTCGTCGTAGGCGACAAAGCGGTCCATCACGTTTTCGGCGTTTGTGGCCGTGACCAGAATGTCGATATCCCCGACCGTCTCCTTGCAGCGCCGATAGCTTCCGGCCACGACCACTTGTTTTGCGCCCGGAATCTTTTCCAGATATTTCCGGAGCGGTTCGGCGTACTGCGCCGCAATCGCGAGCTTGAAGCGCTTCTGCTCCGTGACATGCGCCTGAATGGCTTCAAGAATAGTGGTCTCGGTCTTGGCGCCGAAGCCGGGGAGGGCGCGGATGCGGCCATCGCGCGCCGCGCGCGCCAGCTGCTCCAGCGTATGCACATCGAGTTCGTGATACAGCTTGCCCACACGTTTGGGACCCAAGCCGGGAATTTTTAAAAGCTCGGTGATGGTGGGCGGCGTTTTCTTACGCAGCTTCTCCAGGAACTGGCATTTGCCGGTTTCGACCACCTCGGTGATCTTGGCGGCCAGGTCTTCGCCAATGCCGGGCAGCTCGGTGAGGTCTTCGTCCTTGGCGACCATGTCTGCCACCGGCACGCCCATGCCCTGGAGTTGGCGCGCGGCGTTACGGTAGGCGCGCACGCGGAACGGGTTGGCATTCTCGATCTCGAGCAGATCGGCGATCTCTTCGAAGATGGCGGCGATGTCGGCGTTATGGACGGGCATTTTTTATGATTGTTTGACGCAAAGGCGCAAAGACGCAAAGAAAAGGAAGATATGGAAGGTTTTAATTTTCATTCGCTTTGCGCCTTCGCGTCTTTGCGTCAAA
>CAYIQV010000165.1:0-4531 GCA_964365635.1 uncultured Acidiferrobacteraceae bacterium | reverse complement strand
GCCGAGATGGTCCAGCAGTTGCCGCTTGAGCTCGGGGGCGCTGTAGATGTTCAGCTCGCCTCCGATCCGCAACCGGCGGCGTCCTTCCTCTGTTTCGACATGGATCATCATGAGGGAACCTCTAAAAATTCGGTCCTTCCGGCTTTAGCGTGGGTCAGAACCGGCAATGGCTTCCCGATTCCGGCAATGAAACCGTCTGTAGGGGCGGGATTTATCCCGCCCGTGGGGCGCGGAGAATGTAGCCCTGCTTCGCTCGTCTTGTCATCCATAATCGCGCCCCTACCTGGAGCGTGGGGGGGGGGGCGGCTTAACCCAACCTGCATGAAAAACTTCATCCGTTTCGACGTGAATCATCATGATCAGTCTCTAAAGTTAAAGAATGCTAAGGCAGGATCAGTTTCGAAACCGCCGCGAGCAACTGCGTCGGCTGGAACGGTTTCACCACCCACGCCTTGGCCCCGGCCGCCTGCCCTTCCCGTTTCTTGGCCTCGTGGCCGTCGGTCGTCAGCATGATGACGGGGGTGAACTTGTGCGCCGGGAGTTGCTTCAGTTCCTTGACGAACGTGATGCCATCCATGTTGGGCATGTTGACGTCGCAGACGATGAGATGAATCTTTTTCCCGTTGAGCCTGCCCAGGGCCTCCACGCCGTCGCATGCCTCGATCACTTTGTAGCCGGCCCCGCTCAGGGCGATGTTGACGACCTGCCGCAAGGACTCGGAGTCATCGACGATCATGACCGTTTTCGACATGCCGCCTCCTCGAAATAGATCACATCGGAATCGGGTCTGGAGTTGCGTTGCACCTCCCGGTGAATATGACGCTGCTCTTCCGTGGAGTAGGTCTGCGCCATCTCGTCGAGCCATCTCCCGACGTTCATGGACGATCCTTCGCGTTGCTCTGGTTGCTGTCCGATGCGTTCGCTCAGCTCTCCGAGACTGGTGCGCACGTGCGACAGAATCTGGCTGACCCGGTCCTGGAATTGCAGCGAGACCAGCACGTCCGATACCTCGTCGCGGATGCCGCTGCTCTCGCGTTGCAGAATGTCGGCGGAGTCCGAAAGCCTTGAGGTTGCATCCTGAAAGCGTGCCAGCACGTTCTGAATGACGGACTCGCATTGCAGGGCGGACTGGGCGTCCTGTTTTGCCGAATGCTCGGCGGCTCCTGAAACCTTGTTGATCGCCGCGTTGATGACGCCGACCTTGTCGGCCATCTTCTTGCCGGCCTCGCTGGAAAGCGCCGACAGCTTGCGCACCTCATCCGCCACGATACCGAACCCCTTGCCGGCCGCGCCGGCGTGCGCCGCTTCGACGGCGGCATTCAGCGCCAGCAACTTCGTTTGCAAGGCGATCGCCGCCACGTCCGCCGCCATGTCCCGCATTTCATCGGTATACCGGACCAGCCCGCGGACTTCCGCCAGCATGGCGTCCCGGCTTCGTTGAACGGATTTCAGGGTATCGATGACGGTTGTCAGTTCGGTCCGGCTTTGGGCCAACATCGTGAGCACGCTGTCATTGCCGCCGCCGGTCAGCCCGCCCGCCGCATTTTGCGAGGCCGCCACCGCCGCTTCCAGCTTGTCGGCAATGCCGGAAAAGCGCGCCGCCAGCGCGGTAATGGCGTCTTCGGTCTGCACCCGCGCGGATTCGACCTGTTCTGAAAGGATTGTTATCGCTTGCCGGTGAACCTTGTTGAGACCGGCGGCCAGATTGTTGTCTGAATCGGCAGCATTACGATTGACGAGGGAGAAATGACGGCGGGACATCCACCATCCGGAGGAAGCGGCGGCACCGATCAGGAGCGCGCCCACCGCCGCATTGGCGTGGCCAAAACCTCCCGCTGTCAGCAGCGCCACGGTCAATGCCATGCCGAGCGCCACCGCCATCCACCAATACAACGTGAAATTTCCCTTATACGTCTCCATGGTCTCCACTCTGTAATACGGCGCAAGATGCCTTATCCGGCGTATGAACGCGCATCATGTTTTTCTGTTCCGCGCCACGCGCGGAAGCGTCTTTGTGCGCGCCTGCGCACACGGACTCGTTCACTGCCAATGGATTATCGAGCGGGGAATGGGCTCGTGGGGGAAATCACTTGGGCTGCTTGTGCAGCGCCGCGTGGATTTCGATGGCGGGATCGGCGGGGATTAGGCCGGGTTCCGCGATTTATTACTTAACGCAAACATAGTGCCAAAAAACCGGCACCGAACATATGCAAAAATTGTAGTTCACGACCTGTGGCTGTCAAGCCAAACGGATTGGCGGTCACGCGGGAAGACCGACAAGAAACCGAAGGATTTTCTTGGCCCGCCAGGCCATCCGGTACACGCCTCACGGGCGCGGCCGAATCGGCCACCGCTATATTCTGTCGTACAACAGGATGCGGTTTCTCCCGTTGCGCTTGGCGGCGTACAAAGCCTGATCGGCGCGGGCGACCATCCCTGAGGAAACCGCCATGTCGCTGGCATAAGATACGACCCCGCCGCTTACGGTGATGTTGAGCACGCCGCCTTCCGGCAAACTCAAGGGTGCTTGGGAAATAGCGTGGCGAAGGCGATCCGCGAGCAGCATCGCGCCGGCGCTGTTAGTGTGCGGCAGAATCAGCATGAATTCGTCACCGCCGTAGCGCGTGGCGATATCCACGTCGCGTATTTCATAAGCCAATATCCGGGAAAAACCCTTGATCACATCATCGCCAGCGGCATGGCCGTACGTATCGTTGATACGCTTGAAAAAATCAATGTCCAACAGGATGACCGAAAACTGGTGTGCATATCGCCTGGCGCACAGGAATTCATGTTGCAGACGTTCCTCGGCCAGACGGCGGTTGGCCAGCCCCGTCAGACTGTCGGTGCGCGCCAGCTCCACCATCTCGGCATAGAGCCGGGCGTTGTCGAGCGCTTTGGCGGAGAGGCGGACATACGTGTTGAGCAATTCGCATTGCTCGGGCGGAAAGGCGTCGCGATTCCTGCTGTAAAGGAACATGACACCCAACCGGATGTCGTTGAAGACAATCGGCAAGTATATCGAAGCGCGAACGCCTCTTCCCTGCATGAGCGATCCCAACGCGAGAAAAGGAACAGTCAGGGGATCGCGGGGATCGCGATGACTGCGAAACGCGGTATCGTCTATGCCTCCAACAAGATTGTTCAGGTCCTGTGTGATCCGGCTCACAAAATCTTCGGGAAAACCCTCGAACATCCAATGCTTGAAACCACCGTTTCGTTGATCGTAGAAGGCAATACCACCCGCTTCGGCATTGGCCAGACGAATCCCACCAAGCAGAATGCATTGCAGGGTCTTCTCGAGGTCGATGGCCGAGGAAAGATCCGCCGCGGCCTGGTTGAGGCTCGCTTGGCGCGACAACTTCTCGTGGCTGGTGATCAACGCCTCCACCTCGGCAAACCGGGCCAGCGCCGCCTCGATGCTGGGCGCCATCTGGTTGGCCTCGATGGGTTTGACGAGATAACCGGCCACGCCCATCGTCACGGCTTCTTTCACGATGGCCTGGTCGTCGTGGGCCGACAGCATCAGGATCGGACGGTAAGCCGACTCCAGCATGGCGCGGGCGGTTTCAATGCCGTTCATCCCCGGCATGCGCACATCGAGCACCACGAGATCGGGCGGGTTGTTGCGGTAGAGCTCCAAGGCGTCCGGCCCGTTGTCGCAGGTCGTCACCGTGTATCCCATTTTCGACAGGCCTTGTTTGAGGGTGGCGAGCACCAGCCGGTCGTCGTCGACGAGGAGGATGTGCACCTTTGAGTTCTCTGTCGTCATAGTTTCCGCGTTCCAGTTAATGTTGTGCGCGTATTCGTTCGGGTGGGTCATAACTTGCGATCACCACCGGAAATGGCGCTAACTGCGCACGGCGTAACTTTGCCAAGACAGTTAAATCGAGCGGGGTTGGGGCTCAGCAGACGATTGTCTGAAAAAATCGCTGGACAACCGTGCATCATCAAGGACGGCGGAATATCGGCCGTGGTTCACTCATCTCCCTGAGAGAATAAATAGCCAACTAAACTTCATTATGCAAGTGGCACGCCGGAAACCGGCAAACCCAGTTGGGTATCGTATCTGGCATTAAACCTACCTCGGCCACGGTCCAGTCGTCATGACGGTAAATCCGGAAGGAAGCGCCCCTGGCCGGCAGCAACGCGCGCACAAGGTTCAGACCGGTGCCAAAGCCCTCGCCGCTTTCCCCGTTCACATAATCCGGGGGCGCCACACCGTCATCGAGGACTTTAAGCAGGATTTTGTCCGGCTTTTCGTCGAGGATAACCTTAATAACACCTTTTTCGCCGTCCGGATAACCGTGATTGATGGCATTCTGGATAAGCTCATTCAATACCAATGCCAGAGGCACCGACTCGCTCGCGGATACGAGGGATTCGCATGTGGAGAAATCCAGCATGGGTTCGATGTAGTGAGGGCATAACGGCGCTATCGCGCGGCACACGCCCCGGACGAGTTCGTGCAGCAGGACGGTTTCGTTCGTGTGGTGGCTCAAGAGATTGAGCACTTCGGCGACGGTGTGCA
>CAYIQV010000164.1:2397-4547 GCA_964365635.1 uncultured Acidiferrobacteraceae bacterium | reverse complement strand
TGGCGAGGGCGATGCCGGTGTTGCCGCTCGTGGCCTCGATCAGCGTGTCGCCGGGCTTGATCTCGCCGCGTGCCTCGGCGTGTTTGATCATAAAAAGCGCCGGCCGGTCCTTGACCGATCCCGCCGGATTATTGCCTTCGAGTTTGGCAAGAATGGTGTTCGAGGTCTTTCCCGGCAGGCGTTGCAACGTCACCAGCGGCGTGTTGCCGACAAAGTCTTCAAGGGTTTTCATTCTTTTGACAGGACTACGAAGTAGGGCTTCATTTATGCCGCGGCGAAATCAGGTGGTGGTTATAGGACACAGGCTCAACTTTACACGCTTCAGTTTCAACTTTTAACTGTTTTTCACGGGTTCAAAATGCTCGATCACCAGTTGCACCGAGCGCTTGCCCAGGTATTCGTTGACGTCCAACTTGTAGACGGCGCGGATTCGGGAATGTGCCGGCGGCCTATCGTCGTGTACCGCATTAAAGGCGATGGCATCCAGGGTCAGGTTGTGCTGGAGCGGGCGCAACAGCATTTTAAGATGTTTCTCGCCGACGACACGCTGGCTGATGACATCGAAGGCGCCATCAAACAGCGGTGGCGCGAAACCCTGCCCCCACGGGCCTGCCTGGCGCAGGGTTTCCGCCAGTGGCAGCGCGCAATCCTGTGCGTCGAGCTCGCCATCACTGACGATCTTGCCCTGAATGTCATCGTCCGAAAGCAGGCGGCCGACCTCTTCGCCGAAGGCCACGCTGAATGCCTCAAAATGCTCCCGCCGCAGGGTCAGCCCCGCGGCCATGGCATGTCCGCCGAATTTGCTCAGCAGATGGGGGTGACGCGCGGCGATGGCGTCCAGGGCATCGCGTATGTGCAGTCCCGGCACCGAACGCGCCGAACCTTTAATCTCCACATCGCTGACCTGAGCAAAGGCAATCACGGGGCGATGTGTGCGCTCCTTGATGCGTGCGGCCACCAACCCGATGATGCCCTGATGCCAGGCGCTATCAAACAAACACAATCCTTTCGGAAGGACGGCCGTCTCCAGGTGCAGGTTCCTGAGCGCCACGAGAGCTTCTTCCTGCATTTTGGCCTCGATGCGGCGGCGCTCCCGGTTGAGTTCATCCAGCCGTCGCGCCATTTCCATGGCCGCCAACGGGTCTTCACTCAATAGACACTCGATGCCAAGCGCCATGTCCGTCAAGCGACCGGCGGCATTGAGCCGCGGCGCCACCAGATAACCCAGATCCATGGCGGTGATGCGCTCGGGATCGCGCCCCGCCACACGCAACAACGCCTGAATACCGGAACTGGCATGGCCCTGGTTGATGCGCTTCAGGCCCTGCGCCACCAATATGCGGTTGTTATGGTCGAGCGGCACCACATCGGCCACGGTTCCCAATGCGACCAGATCAAGCAGCCGCGCGAGATTGGGTTCTGGAAGATTACTTTTTGTAAATCCGCTACCGGGACATCCATGTCCCGCGGCCCTCGCCTCTGTCCGATCGGCGAACCACCCCGCTTCACGCAGCTGCGTACGCAGCGCGAGCATGACATAAAAGATCACGCCCACGCCGGCCAGATTCTTGCTGGGGAAAGTATCGCCCGGCTGGTTGGGATTGACGATCGCCGTGGCCGGCGGCAGCGCACTGCCAGGCAAATGGTGGTCAGTCACCAGTACGTCTATCCCCCGGCGCCGCGCCTCGGTCACGCCCTCCACGCTGGAGATGCCGTTATCGACCGTGATGATCAGGTCAGGATTCTGCTCCGCGGCCACCGCCACGATTTCCGGCGTCAGTCCATAACCGTATTCGAATCGGTTCGGAACGATGTAGCGCACATCGCCAGCGCCCATCAGCTTCAGCGCGCGTACCGCGAGCGCGCAGCTCGTCGCACCGTCCGCGTCGAAGTCAGAAACAATCAGGATGCGGCGCTGACGCTGCAGCGCATCCGCCAGCAAGGCCGTGGCTTCGCTGATTCCCTTCATCTGTGTGGGTGGAATGAGTCGCTCCAATGAACGGTCCAGTTCCGCGACAGTGGTTACATGGCGTGACAGGTAAATCCGGCGCAACACCGGGTGCAGGTCGGATGGCAGGTTATCCGCGGCATCGGGCAAGGGACGGCGAGCGATTATCCGATCACTGGTCAACACGGGAGCACTCATGCGT
>CAYIQV010000164.1:0-2387 GCA_964365635.1 uncultured Acidiferrobacteraceae bacterium | reverse complement strand
ATGCGTGAATGTACTTTGCCAGCGGACGACGCCGACGCCACCAGCGCCGCGCCATGCGCGGCGTGAGGGAGAATCCTTGACCAGCATCGGTCAGCAATGAAGCGCTGCCGAGACCGGATTTCTTCAGCGTGGACAGCAATGGTGCCATCCATGCCTGCTCTATTCCTTGCACCGCCGTTATCCACTCCTGCTGGTCACCCGACAGCACCGCGTCATGTACTTCATCCAGCACCACCAGATGATCACCGGGCTTTACGACCTGCTGCATCCACTCATCAAAACTGGAGGGTGGGTTTTCGCTGGGCGTGCCACTCAGGCGCGCCAAGGCCAAGCTCACCGGCTCGGCGCTCCAGACCTGCACCCACGACACCGGTTTGATGCGCGGCAAGATTCCCCCGCCCCAGAACCAGAGACTGTTGATCGGAAGTTTTCCATTCCGCTCACGCTCGACATTCGCCGTGGCCGTGTGCAGTAGAATCTGAATCTCGTTCAGCGTGGTGTGCCAGGCTTTGCCACCCGGTCCTTGAGGCAGATAGGGATGGATATCCTGGCCGACCACCTCGGATAAAGGTGTGGTGGTTATTTGTTGGGTTTGCACCGGCTTCAGATACCAGCGGTCCGGCCGCGGCGCCTTGAGCACCCAGCCGTCCGCCTTAAACACCTCCATGATCTCCGCCACCAGTCGCCCTGCTTCCTCCGGCGTCACGTCGAGCCTGCTGGCATCGGCCAGGACCAGACTGTCGCGCTCGAGGCTTAAATGCACCGGGTCGGCACGCAGCCACCAGCCGTTGTCGATAACACCCATATCGAGGACACGCGTCACCGCGGCCACGGGAAGATCGGTATGTTCCTCTTTGGCGATTCCGAACAAGGAAAACTGGCTGGCCTCAAAACCCGCCGGAGGTGGTTTATTGGCTGGCTCCGCCCGGGATAACAGCGTTTCCAGCGCGGCCCAAGACATATCCGGAGGCACGCCGCCGCCATCCCTGTCACCCCGGCATCTACTCATGATTCCGGGGATATAGAGGCTAAGGTGCTTTCGGTCCGGGTTGGGGCTGATTCGAGGCATGTTTTTTGTGAAAGGGTGGCAATCTTTGGCAGTGGTGCGCTCGAAATCAGGGATTGTATGTCAATTCCCCAGGCCAACAAATGGAGATCATTCTCCATGGGCTCTGTGACACAAGGCCAGCAACCCTGTAAATATGCTGCCAATACCGCCGAGAAGGGTCTGTGGGCCGTCTCACAGGCATCCGGTCGAATCCGCGTCGCTCCCAGCCTAAAACACGACGAATTAATGACGAAATTTCCGCCAAAAAACCCATTTTGGCCTAGCTTTTGCAAGAATATCAGCTAAATCTCTATATAAAGCAGAACGGCAGGATACCCTTGGTACAGAAACCGAACACGTCGCAAACCCATGGTACCGCCACCTCGAATGTGGTGGTCATGGAAGATTTTGTTCAATCAAAAGACGCCAAGCTGGTGCTGGAAAATTTTTCGCGTGGCCTTGCCAGCTTCAGTCACTGGCGCGACGACCTGGCGGCCGCCATTGGCGACTATCAGACATGGGTGGAGCAGCAGGGCCTGGCCGATGGCATAGAGGATCTGCGGGTATACGAGCTTATCGAAGCGCTCAAGTCCGACAAGCTGACCATCGCCCTGGTGGCCGAATTTTCCCGCGGCAAAACCGAATTGCTGAACGCCATTTTCTTTTCCGATTACAAGCAGCGTCTGCTCCCCTCCTCCGCGGGCCGCACGACCATGTGCCCGACGGAATTGCTGTACGAAGAGAAAGACGGGCCGTGCGTCAGGCTGCTGCCGATTGAAACGCGCAAAACCGCGCTGACCATTTCGGAATACAAGCGCACCCCGGTGCATTGGACCACGCTGCATATCCTCAAGGTGAGTTCGGTCGACGAGGTGCGCGAATCCTTGTTGGAGATAACCAAGACCAAACAGGTCAATGTGCGCGAGGCGCAGGAACTCGGGCTTTACGATGTCAGCATACACGGAAACAAGCAACCTTCCGACATGGTTGAAGTACCGGTCTGGCGGCATGCGATCATCAATTACCCCCATCCATTGCTCAAGCAGGGTCTGGTCATCCTGGACACCCCCGGGCTGAATGCCTTGGGCGCGGAGCCCGAACTGACCCTGAGCATGCTGCCGAACACCCAGGCCATTATCTTTGTGCTGGGCGCGGATACCGGCGTCACCAAGACCGATCTCGATGTCTGGAAAAGCCACGTCAGTACGGTCAAGGGTAACAAGCACATCGTGGTGTTAAACAAAATCGACGTCCTGTGGGACGAACTGCACGATGAAGCCGCCATCGCCAAAAGCATTGCCAAACAGGTGGAAGAAACCGCGCGCGCCTTGCACATCGA
>CAYIQV010000163.1:2726-4560 GCA_964365635.1 uncultured Acidiferrobacteraceae bacterium | reverse complement strand
CCGGAAAGATCCAAAGATCGCGTGTGCGCCACATTTTGTGTGTCACGCACTTCCACTTCCACACGCGCATGATTCAGCGCCCGCTGAAAGAGATATAAGCGGCGATGGTCCCAGCTCAACACTTCCTCACCATCGATCCGCGTAATTATATCGCCGGCATGAAAGCCGGCCTGCTCGGCAATGGAGCCTTCCATCACCCTGCCCACGACGGGCTTGATGCCATCGACCCCGATCATATATGAGGCCCAATAGGCCAGAATGGCGAACAAAAAATTGAAGGCCGGCCCGGCCACCACAATCGCCATACGCTTCCAGACATTCTGCCGATTGAAAGCCCGCGGCTGATCTTGCGCCGCTACCTCGCCCTCTGTCTCATCCAGCATTTTGACATAGCCGCCGAGCGGGAAGGCGGCCACCACCAGCTCCATGTTGTCCTTGCCGACGCGTCGCATCCACAACGGCTTGCCGAATCCGATGGAGAAGCGCAGCACTTTGACACCCAGGCGTTGTGCGACCCAGAAATGGCCAAACTCGTGGACCGCAATGAGAACACCGAGGGCCACCACAAACGCGGCTACGGAGTAGAGAATATCGAACATCATGCTCCCTGCATCGCCGGCGTGGACATGCCGGCGATGAATCGGCCGGCCGCCTCGCGCGCCCGGACATCGTCGGCGAGCACCGTGCCAAGTTGGGTATCCTGATTTGCCGGCATCCGGGAAAGCGTGTGCTCGATGACACGCGGGATATCCGTGAAGCCAATGCGGTTTTCCAGAAACGCCTGCACGGCCACTTCGTTGGCGGCATTCAGGATGGCCGGCGCCGTGCCACCCGCGCGCGCCGCGTCGTAGGCCAAACGCAGGCAAGGGAAGCGCGTCAGATCGGGTGGTTCGAAATCCAGGCGCGCGATGTCGAACAAATTAAGGCTTTTGACGCCGGACTCGATGCGGTCCGGCCACGCCAGCGCATGCGCAATCGGGGTGCGCATGTCCGGATTGCCCAACTGCGCCAGTACCGAGCCATCCGCATACTCCACCATGGAATGGACCACGCTTTGCGGGTGGATGACAATTTCAATCTGGTCCGGGGTGACGCCAAACAGCCAGCAGGCCTCGATCAGTTCCAGCCCCTTGTTCATCAGGGTCGCAGAATCGACGGAAATCTTTCGTCCCATGACCCAATTCGGATGGGCGCAGGCCTGCTCTGGTGTCACAGAGGCCAGGGCCTGGGGCGCTGACGTACGAAACGGGCCGCCCGAACAGGTGAGAAAGATCCGGCGTACGGCGGCTGGCGTGTTACCCGTGCGGTACCCGCTGGGCATGCATTGAAAAATCGCATTGTGTTCGCTGTCGACGGGGAGCAACTCCGCGCCGCTGGCGCGCGCTTCGTCGATGAAGATGTGCCCGGACATGACCAACGGTTCCTTGTTGGCGAGCAGCACACGCTTGCCCGCCTTCACTGCCGCGAGCGTGGGCATCAACCCCGCCGCGCCGACAATGGCGGCCACAACAATATGCGAGCGCAGATGTGTCGCCACGGTATTCAGACCTTCCGCGCCGGCAAGCACCTCCACCGGCAGGCCGGCGCCCTGAATTTTTTCCTTGAGCAGTGCCGCCGCACGCGTATCGAGCATGACCGCCTTCTGTGGCAGGAAGCGTTGGCACTGCTCGAACAGCCGGTCTACCTGAGTATTGGCGGTCAAGGCCATCACGCGATAACGGTCCGGATGCCGGGCCAGCACATCCAGGGTATTGATGCCGATCGAGCCGGTGGAACCCAACAACGTCACACCGCGCGTTCCGTGATCGGCGCGCTCGTCAGCCTGATTTCTGAT
>CAYIQV010000163.1:252-2626 GCA_964365635.1 uncultured Acidiferrobacteraceae bacterium | reverse complement strand
CCTTCGCGGGTCTTGCCGGGGCTGATCTGCGGCGCCAGCTTGGTCTTGCCGAAGAACGATCCGGCAAAATAGGCCGCCGTGTCTGCCGTCCACACCAGCACGAACAGAAACAAGATCGTGCGCGGATGATTCATGTCCGTGGCATGCAGGTAAACAGCCGCCACCCACACCGGTATCAAGACCAGAAACCCTCCGGCGATTCGGCTGGGTGCGCTGGCAAACATGCCACGATGGACATCCTTCCGGACGAATAGTTCGACGAGCATCCACAGCCACCATAACGCCGGCACCACCAGCAGCGGCCAGATGAAGCTGGGCAGGTTCAGCACGCCCAGGACACCGATGGCGCCGAACGCCAGCAGGATCAACATGAACACCAACCTTCCCGGCAACTCGCTGATACCGGCGAGCGCGGCCCATTCCCAGGCCGCGGCCGCCACAAAAATCCCAAACAGCACGGCAATCCAGAGGGTCGGCAGATAAAACAAGGCCGCGACCAGCAGCGGGATAAGGAGAATGGCGGTGAGAATCCGCTTTTTAAGCATGGCGCGCCGCTTCGATCTGGTCACCGGTCAGGCCGAAGCGACGCTGACGTCCGGCATACGAAGCGAGTGCCAATTCAAATTGGGTGCGGTCGAAATCCGGCCACAAGACCGGTGTGAAGAACATCTCGGTGTAGGCCAACTGCCACAACAGGAAATTGCTGATGCGCTGCTCGCCGCCGGTGCGGATAAACAGGTCCGGCTCGGGAATCCCGGCCATGCTCAGGAACGGCTCGATATTTTCTTCCGTGATCCGATCGGGATCGAGTTCGCCGCGTACGGCACGGCGCGCCAGTTCGGCGCAGGCCTGGGCGATGTCCCAGCGTCCGCCGTAATTGGCGGCGATGGTCAGCGTCAGTCCGGTGTTGCCGCCCGTCAGCATTTCCGCCTGGCGGACACGAGAGATAATTTTTTCACCGAAGCGCTGCAAATCGCCGATCACGCGGAAACGGACATTATTCTTGTGCAGCTTCTTTACCTCGTTTCCCAGCGCACTCATGAAAAGCTCCATGAGCAACTGCACCTCCTGCGTGGGCCGGCGCCAGTTTTCGCTGCTGAATGCAAACAAGGTAAGGTAGCCGATCCCCTTCTCACCGCACACGTTGACCATGTCGCGCACGCGCTCCACGCCCTTGCGATGTCCGGCGATGCGCGGCAAACCACGCTGCTTGGCCCAGCGCCCGTTGCCATCCATGATCACGGCCACGTGCCGGGGGATAGGCGATTGCGCCGCCAACGCTACAGCCGGGTCGGTTGTGCCGGTTTTATCCATTCGTGAAGCAGTCTGTCGTTGCCATATAAAAGGCAAATCCTAATTTATATGATTATTCGACGCAAAGTCGCAGAGACGCAAAGATTTTCGAGTTTTCGTGCCAAGTTTTCTTTGCGTCTTCGCGCCTTTGCGTCAAAAACTCATATATCAAGGGTGCCTTGATGAGTATCGCGATGCAACCCGCCAGGCTCAGACCTGCATGATGTCCTTTTCCTTGGCGGCGACGAG
This sequence comes from uncultured Acidiferrobacteraceae bacterium, assembly GCA_964365635.1. Taxonomy (GTDB): domain Bacteria; phylum Pseudomonadota; class Gammaproteobacteria; order Acidiferrobacterales; family Sulfurifustaceae; genus Sulfuricaulis. Next base: position 1,084 of record CAYIQV010000163.1, on the reverse strand, counting down.
TTTGTCCACCTCGGCGATGAAACGGTCGGTGAACTTCTGCACCGCCTCTTCGGACCGCTTGTCATCGTCTTCGGTAATGAGTTTCTTCTTCAGGGCGTCCTTGAGATGCTGGTTGGAATCACGGCGCACGTTGCGAATCGCCACCTTGGCAGTTTCACCCTCGGCGCGCACATGCTTGGTGAGTTCCTTGCGCCGCTCTTCCGTCAGGGACGGCAGCGGCACGCGAATGACGCCGCCGGCCGACATGGGATTCAGTCCGAGATCGGATTCACGTATCGACTTCTCGATCGCCGCCGCCTGACCCTTGTCGAAGGGCGTCACCGTCAGCGTGCGTGCATCGGAGGCCGAGACGTTGGCCACCTGGTTGAGCGGCATCTTGCTGCCGTAGTACTCCACGCGCACGCCTTCGAGCAGCCCCGGATGGGCGCGACCGGTGCGAATCTTGCCGAGGTCATTCTTCAATGACTCCACGGATTTTGTCATCCGCGCTTCCGCGTCTTTCTTGATATTGTCGACTGACTCCGTCATGGCTAGTCTCCTTGCACGAGGGTGCCCACATTTTCGCCCGAGGCGACGCGCAGCAGGTTCCCGGGTTTATGAATACTGAACACACGTACCGGCAGGTTCTGCTCGCGGCACAGAGCGATGGACGTGGCGTCCATCACGCCGAGGCGCTTCTCCAGCACTTCACCATAGGTCACCACATCGTAACGGCGGGCATCGGCATGTTTCGCCGGGTCACGATCATAGACACCGTCCACCTTGGTGGCCTTGAGCACGATATCGGCACCGATTTCCATGCCGCGCAAGGTCGCGGCCGTGTCAGTGGTAA
>CAYIQV010000163.1:0-242 GCA_964365635.1 uncultured Acidiferrobacteraceae bacterium | reverse complement strand
AATCACCACCAGCCCCTGCTCCAGATGGCGAATGGCACGGGGGCGGACATAGGGTTCGACGACTTGATCGATACGCAGCGCGGACTGAACACGCACCGGCACGTCCTGCTTTTCCAGTGCGTCCTGCATGGCCAGCGAGTTCATGACGGTCGCGAGCATGCCCATGTAATCGGCCGAGGCCCGGTCCATGCCCTGGGCGGAAGGCGCAATGCCACGGAAGATATTGCCACCGCCGATGACGA
>CAYIQV010000162.1:0-4561 GCA_964365635.1 uncultured Acidiferrobacteraceae bacterium | reverse complement strand
GCGCATGGGCCATACCGGGTGTTAATTATTCTTGTCGGTGGCTAGACTACCGCATGCAGGTATTTTCGTACGCGAGGCACAACCATGACGCAACCTGTCTTGTCGCTGTGGATCAACGGTAAATCTCAGGCCAGCACGGGTTCCCGGCTGGCGGATGTATTCAATCCGGCCACTGGAGAAGTAATTCGCCGGGTGCCGCTGGCCAACTGCCATGATGTCGAGGCGGCGGTGGCGGCGGCGCGTGCAGCATTTCCCGGTTGGCGCGACACCACGCCGCTCAGGCGTGCCCGCATCCTCATGCGCTTTCGTGAGTTGATGCAGGCGCACAGCGATGAGCTGGTGCGTCTCACGAGCGAGGAACACGGCAAGACCCGCAGCGATGCCGCTGGCTCATTGCAGCGTGGCATCGAGGTGATCGAGTTCGCCACCGGCGTGCCGCATCTGCTGAAGGGCGAGCAGGCTGAGGACGTCGGCCGCGGTGTCGATTGTCATTCGCTGTTGCAGCCGGTCGGCGTGTGCGCCGGCATCACGCCGTTCAATTTTCCCGTGATGGTGCCGCTGTGGATGTTCCCGGTCGCCATCGCCTGCGGCAACACTTTCATTCTCAAACCCTCGGAGAAAGTCCCGTCGGCGAGTCTGCGTATGGCCGAATTGTTTCGCGAAGCCGGGCTGCCGGACGGTGTCTTCAATGTGATTCCGGGAGACAAGGAGGCGGTGGATGCACTGTTAGTGCATCCGGACGTACACGCTGTGTCTTTCGTGGGTTCCACGCCCGTCGCCAAATACATTTACGAGACCGCCGCGCATCACGCCAAACGTGTGCAGGCTCTGGGGGGCGCGAAAAACCACGCGGTGGTGATGCCAGATGCCGATCTCGATTTCACCGCCGACGCCCTGATGGGTGCGGCCTACGGTTCGGCCGGCGAACGCTGCATGGCGATTTCAACGGTCGTGGCCGTGGGCGCCGCCGGTGATGTGCTCGTGGAAAAACTGCGTGATAAAGCAACCATGATCAAGGTCGGGCCGGGTGAACAGACCGGCATCGACATGGGGCCAGTGATTAGCGCGGCGCATCGCGAACGGGTGCAGAAGCTGATCGACAGCGGCGTGGCCCAGGGTGCGAAGCTTGTGCTCGACGGGCGCGGGCTTAAGGTTGCGGGCAAGGAGCGGGGTTTCTATCTTGGGCCGACGCTGTTTGACAAGGTCACGACCACGATGGAGATATATAAAGAAGAGATATTCGGCCCGGTGCTGATCGTGTTGCGGGTGAACAACCTCGATGAAGCCATTCATCTGGTCAACAGCAATCCCTACGGCAACGGCACCGCCATCTTCACCCGCTCCGGCGCGCATGCACGCCGTTTCGAGCACGATATCGAAGTGGGCATGGTGGGTGTCAACGTGCCGATCCCGGTGCCGATGGCGTTTTTCTCCTTTGGCGGCTGGAAGGCCTCGCTTTTCGGCGATCTGCATGTGCACGGCATGGAAGGCGTGTATTTCTATACCCGCAGCAAAGTGGTCACCAGCCGCTGGCCGGCGGACGAGGAACAGAGCGCCTCCAACCTGTCGATGCCAACGCTGGGATAGTAATTCTTTGTTACAGGGGTTTGTCCTGCGGCGGTTATCCGGATAATCTGCATGTCCATGTCTCCCAGCCATCGCGAGAATCTTTTGCGAATTTTTCAGTCCGCCCTCGCGGCGGCCAGTGGCCGTGCGCGCGTGCGCGACAGCCTGAAGGACAGGCCATTCCCCGGGAAGGTATATATGGTGGCGATCGGCAAGGCAGCCTGTGCCATGGCGCAGGGCGCACAGGATGCGCTGGGCAACGATATTGCCGATGCGCTGGTCATCACAAAAAGGGGCCATGCTGCCGCTTCCGGCTTCCTGCCTCACGCGGCACTTGTACGTCCCTGTACGTCGGAATCGCTTCCATGGCCGGTGCTGGAGGCGGGCCATCCATTGGTGGATGAAGCCAGTCTGGAGGCAGGCAAGCAGTTATTCGCGTTTGTGGACCGGATTCCGCAGGATGCGCCAGTGCTCGTGTTGATTTCCGGCGGCGCCTCGGCGCTGGTGGAAGCGCTGCCTCCTGCCATCAGTCTCGATCAGTTCCAGAAAATCAATAGCTGGATACTGGCCTCGGGTCTCGACATCAACGACTTCAATCGCATCCGTCGGCGCTTATCGCGCATTAAAGGCGGGCGTCTGGCCAAAGTGCTTTTCCCGCGGCGTGTCTTGTGTCTCATCATTTCCGATGTGCCCGACAACGATCTGCGCGCGATTGGCTCCGGTCCGCTGGTGGCGGACGAAGACCTGCGCCGGCCGTTGACCCTCAAGGGCTTGCCGGATTTTCTTACCGGGGCGTTGCAGCACATGCCGCCGGCGCCTGCGCCCGATGACGCCTGTTTCCAGAAGGTGAAGCGTGAAATCATTGCCACGCTCGATAACGCCAAGAGCGCCGCACTGGAAGCGGCCAAGAAGCTGGGTTACCCGGCGGTTTTGGAGTCTGTTTTTATCTCCGGCGATGCCGTGGAGGCGGGGACCAGACTGGCAAAAAAATTGCTGGAATCCGAACCCGGCGTGATTCATGTTTGGGGCGGCGAGACCACGGTCATGCTGCCGGAAGCACCGGGGCGTGGTGGACGCAACCAGAGCATGGCGCTGGCGGCGGCAGTGACGCTGCAAGGCCAACACAATGCCTGGTTTCTTGCTGCGGGCACCGATGGCACGGATGGGCCAACGGAAGACGCCGGCGCCCTGGTGGATGGCGAGACGGTAACACGGGGCGTGGTGGCGGGTTTTAATGCCGGGCAATCGCTGATCCAGGCCGACGCAGGAAGTTTTCTGGAAGCCAGCGGCGATCTGGTGGCCACCGGGCCGACGGGCACCAACGTCATGGATATCATGCTGGGGTTCAGGGCTAGCGGGAACTGAAAAATGATCCGGCCTGTTCATCTGCTCCTGTGTTTCTTGCTGACGGCGCTGGTTTCCTGTTCGCAACTTACCGCACCCGGCACGCTGCTGTATTTTGTCGAGCGTGAGCCGGGAGGCGAGCCGTACCGTACGCGCATGATTGTCACCGTGGGTTTTCTGCGCATCGATGGTGGCGCGGCCAGCGAAGATTTTCTGTTGTTCGACCGTGCCGATGGCACGATTTACAACGTCAGCAGCGCGGACAAACAGATACTGGTGATCGGGCATCGCCTGATGTTACCGACGCCGCCGGATCTCAAAAGCAAGGTGGTGCCGGATGACCAGCAGGTTCCCGGCGTTGGCGGGCATAAGGTTCGTCACTATCGGCTCCTGACCAACGAGAAGTCTTGCTACGATTTGTATGCGGCGGACGGCTTGTTGACGGAGGCGGTGTTGGCGCTGCGCGAATATCGCGAAGCGTTGGCGGGGGAACAGGCGGTGACGGTGTCGTCGTTCCCGAAAGGAACGCAGTCGCCGTGCGATCTGGCCAATAATGTTTATCTGCCGGCGCGCCATCTGGCGCATGGGTTTCCGGTGCGGTTTACCGACATGGCGGGCCGGACCAGCGAACTCGTGGATTACGCCGATTACCGGGCGGAGGCGGCAGTGTTCCAGCTTCCGAAAAATTACCGGCGGATGATGATCGAGGATCTGCGCGGGAAAAAATAATACCGTGCGCAGCCGGCGAGTTACGCGCTATACCTCAGCGCCAATGTGGCCTGCATGATTTGGTTTCAGCGGCAAGCTTTCCAGTTTCCATCCCCGCGCGTTGCATTCCAGCACGCTGCCCTGTTCGTACCAGTCACCGAGCACCATGCGCTGTGCCGGACGGCCGTCGAGGTCGAAGTGGTGTCTCTGCGGGCGGTGGGTGTGGCCGTGGATCAGATGATGCACGCCGTGTGCGCGCATCATCGCCTCCACAGCTTTCTGGTTGGCGTCCATGATCTCCGGTTTTTTATTGGCGGTGGAACTTTTGCTGATTTCGCGGTAACTGCGGATGATGGCGTCGCGTTCCTGTGTCGATTTGGCCAGAAATTCCTTTTGCCACGTGGCGGTGCGCACGGTGGCACGAAAAGCCATGTATTCGGTGTCATCGGTGCACAGGGTGTCGCCGTGGGTCAGCAGCGTCGGCGTGCCGTAGAGATCGATGCACGCGGGATCGTCGAGCAGGTGGCAGCCGCTGGCCTTGGCAAATGCCTCGCCCATCAGAAAATCGCGGTTGCCATGCATCACGAAAACTGAGGTACCCGACTGTGCCAAGGCGTGCAATGCACCGATGACGGGGCGGAACTCCGGCTGCCCAGCGGCTTCATCGCCGATCCAGTACTCAAACAGATCGCCGAGGATATACAGCGCCCGGGCTTGGCTGGCGCGCTGGCGTAGAAAGTCGAGAAACAGCTCGGTGATAACGGGGCGGGCGCCCCACAGGTGCAGGTCGGAGATGAACAGCGTGGTATCCGACATTGGTTGCGCCATGCACCCCTTGATTTATTCGACTACCTGAACACTTTCGATGAGGATGTCGGCAAGGGGGACATCCTTGTGGCCAAGCTTGGAACCCGTGGCGACACCCTTGATCTGATCAATGATG
>CAYIQV010000161.1:0-4561 GCA_964365635.1 uncultured Acidiferrobacteraceae bacterium | reverse complement strand
GGTCGGAATCTGGTGGCGCGCGACAAAATCCTTGGTAAAGGCTTTCGAGCCTTCGAGTTGCGCCGCCGCCTGCGTCGGGCCGAAGCAGCGCAGCCCCGCGGCCTGGAAGCGGTCGACCACGCCGAGCACCAGCGGCGCCTCGGGACCGACGATGGTGAGACTGATTTTATTCTTTTGTGCGAAACGCAGCAGGCCGTCCACATCTTCAGCAGCGACAGCGATATTTTCGCACTTGGCTTCAAGCGCGGTGCCGGCGTTGCCGGGCGCAACGAATATTTTTTCAACCCGGGGAGATTGCGCGGCCTTCCACGCGAGGGCGTGTTCGCGCCCGCCACCACCGATAATGAGAATATTCATATGAGTTCTTGACGCAAAGGCGCAAAGACGCAAAGGACTGGACAGGAAAGAACAACGATGGCTTTTAAATCCATCCGATTTTCTTTGCGCCTTCGCGTCTTTGCGTCAAATAATCATACTCAATGCCGGAAATGCCGCATGCCGGTGAATACCATGGCGATGCCGTGCTGGTTGGCGGCGTCGATGATTTCCTTGTCGCGCATCGAACCGCCCGGCTGGATCACGGCGCTGACGCCGACCTCGGCTGCTTGATCGAGTCCGTCGCGAAAGGGAAAAAAGGCGTCCGAGGCCATGACGCAGCCACGCACCTCGAGGCCGGCGTCGGTCGCCTTCATCGAGGCGATGCGCGCGCTGTAGACGCGGCTCATCTGGCCCGCGCCCACGCCGATGGTGCGGCCGTCCTTGCAGTAGACGATAGCGTTGGATTTCACGAACTTCACCACCTTCCAGGCAAACAGCAGGTCGCGCATCTCCTGTTGGTTGGGCGCGCGCCGGGTGACGACCTTGAGTTCTGCCTCGGTGACCATGCCATTGTCGCGATCCTGCACCAGCAGGCCGCCGCTCACGCGTTTGAAATCGAGGCCCGCGGGCCGGATGTTGCTCCAGGCGCCGGATTCGAGCACGCGCACATTGGCTTTGGCGGCGAGGACCGGTTTGGCGTCTTCGTGGATCGAGGGCGCGATGATCACTTCCACGAACTGACGTTCGAGAATGGCCTTGGCGGTGGCTGCATCAAGGGGGCGGTTGAAGGCGATGATGCCGCCGAAGGCCGAGGTTGGGTCGGTGATGTAGGCGTGTTTGTAGGCGTCGAGCGGCGAGTCGGCGATGGCGACGCCGCAGGGGTTGGCGTGTTTGACGATGACGCACGCGGTTTCGTCAAAGGACTTCACGCACTCGAGCGCGGCATCGGCGTCGGCGATGTTGTTGAACGACAGTTCCTTGCCCTGCAGCAGGCGCGCCGTGGCCACGCAGGCCTCGGCCGGATGGTGTTCGCCGTAAAAGGCGGCGCGCTGGTGCGGGTTCTCGCCGTAGCGCAGCCCCATGGCGTGGACGAATTGCTGGTTGTACGTGTGCGGGAACGGCGCGCGGCTGCCGTCCGGCTGCAGGCTGCCGAGGTAGTTGGCAATCGCGCCGTCGTAGCGCGCCGTATGTTCGAAGGCCTTGGTCGCCAGACGGAAACGCAGGTCCGTCCCGACCGCGCCGCGGTTCTTTTTCATTTCGTCGAGCACGGCGGGATAGTCGCCGTTGTCGACCACGACCGTGACCGCGTTGTGATTCTTGGCGGCGGCGCGCAACATCGTCGGGCCGCCGATGTCGATATTCTCGATCGCCTGCGTGAGGTCGCAATCTTTGCGTGCCACGGTTTCCTCGAAGGGATAGAGATTGACCACGACCAGATCGATCGGAGGAATATTCTGGTCGCGCATGGCGCTCACGTGGCTGTCGCGGTCACGCCGTCCCAGAATGCCGCCGTGGATTTTCGGGTGCAGCGTCTTCACGCGGCCGTCGAGCATTTCCGGGAAACCGGTGTAGTCCGAGACCTCGATCACCGGGATGCCGTGATCGGCCAGCAGCTTGGCGGTGCCGCCGGTGGACAGGATCTCGATGTTGAGTTCACGCAGACCGCGCGCAAATTCCACCACGCCGTTTTTGTCGGAGACGCTGATCAGCGCACGTTTAATGGGTGACATATCCGCTTCATTATCCTTTCAGGGCAGAAACGTTAAAAAACCGGAACGGGTGGCAACGATGAGGGGAAATGCGCAGGCCCCTTTGTCCGTGAACGTCTAATTCAGTTTGTAGAGCTTGAGCTTCTTGCGCAGGGTATTGCGGTTGATGCCGAGAATTTCCGCCGCCTTGCACTGGTTGCTCTTGACGTGGCGCATCACGATCTCGAGCAACGGCTTCTCCACTTCGGCGATCACCATCTCGTAGACCCCGGAGGTTTTTTCGCCGTTCAGGTCGTGGAAGTAGCGTTCGATCGCGCTCTTGACGCACGCCGCGACCGGGCCTTTTTTATCTTTGGTCATGCCGCGAGCTCGGTTGATGATGTCTGCCTGTCAAAGAAATATTCGACCATGGCGATCTGCTCCAGCGTCGATTCGACGCGGTTGACGCCGTGGCGGAAGGCCGCGCCACCGACGAGCCCCTTGCTGTACCAGGAGATGTGTTTGCGCGCCATGCGCACACCGGTGTACTCGCCGTAGAACGCATACAGGTTGTCGAGGTGTGCGAGCAGGGTATCGCGCACTTCCGTCACGGGCGGCGGCGCGAGCTTCTCGCCGGTCGCCAGAAAATGCGAAATTTCCCGGAAAATCCAGGGGTTCCCCTGGGCCGCGCGGCCGATCATGATGCCGTCGGCGCCGCTATGCCGGAGCACCAGCGCGGCCTTCTCCGGATTCGTGATGTCGCCGTTCGCGATCACGGGAATTTTTACCGCGGACTTGATGGCGGCGATGGTGTCGTATTCGGCCTCGCCCTGGTAGGCGTCGGCGCGCGTGCGCCCGTGCACCGCCAGCGACTGGATGCCGCAGGCTTCGGCGAGGCGGGCAATGGCGACGCCGTTTTTATTGGCACGGTCCCAGCCGGTGCGAATCTTGAGCGTCACCGGAACGTTCACGCTGCTGACCACGGCCTTGAGAATGGCGGCCACGAGTTGTTCGTTTTGCAGCAGCGCCGAGCCGGCGTACACGTTACAGATTTTTTTTGCCGGGCAGCCCATGTTGATGTCGATGATCTGCGCGCCGCGCTCGACGTTCACCCGTGCCGCCTGCGCCATCATCGAAGGATCGCTGCCGACGATCTGCACGGAGCGCGGGTCGTCCTCGCCGGCGTGATCTGCGCGCCGCTTGGTTTTTTCGCTGCCCCACAGGAGCGAGTTCGAGGCCACCATTTCGGACACGGCCATGCCCGCGCCGAGCTTGCGGCACAATTGGCGGAATGGCCTGTCGGTGACACCGGCCATGGGAGCAAGGAACAGATTATTTTTAAGTTTGTAGGGCCCGATTTTAATATCGGTTTTTCGACCCGGCCGCAGGGAAAGGGCAGCATCTTAACCAGAAAATCCGCATAGAGGGAAGAGGGATGCGATAAACGGCCATGGTGATTTATTTTGCTGGCAGGATAAATCTAAAAACGAAAAATGGGTTGAGGAAATCGCTATGTCGTCAAACGGCGTACGCCGAAGGTAAGCAAGTGAAGACAAACGATAATCTTTTCACAAAGCCCGTGCCAAGTGCGGATGCCTCTCGCCTCGGGGATTGACAAGCCGGATTTCGTAGCCCACGGTTTTCCCGTCCGGATTGGTGACATCCAGCCTGGCCGCCATGGCCACGTTCTGAAACATGGAATCATTGGCCGCGGCCGGCGTTTCCAGGTACTGGTCTGCCGGGAATACCCGGCGGGCCACGACCAGTCCCGCATTGTCGGTGAGGCTCATCTCCATGTCCGGATAATCCTGGTCGAACTCGGCGCGGTTGACGAGCGTGGCGCGCAGGCGCAGCGCATTTTCATAGTTGGGATGCGGCGCGATCGTGGTCTGGAGGAGCTCGATCCGCTTGATGTCGTGCGGCGGCTCTATTTCGCACTGGGCCAGGCGGCAGAACGTGTGCACGAGCGGATTCCACTCGGGAACACGCGCCAGGGCATCGCGGTAGAAATAGGTGTATTGCCCCTCCAGCACCAGCAGCACGATCACATTTCCCAGCACCCACAGGAATGGCGTGATGCGCGATCCCGGTTTGCGTTGCCACGGCAGGTCGGTGATGACGGGAATATCGTCATCCGCCAGGTTTGGTTCGCGCTTGCCGTCGCGGCGTTCGGGTTGAGGTTTTTCCGGCGCCACGGCGTCGTGAGCGGTGGGTGGGGCCGCATTGTCTTCTTCCGGCAACGTCGCAAGCAGAGGTTGATCAGCGTGAAACGTGTTCGAGCAGATGCCACAACGCACGAGCCCCCCGTGGGCATCGAGTTGCGCGGGTTTGATCTTGAACGTGGTCAGACATTCGGGGCAGCGGGTGTACATAAATGAAGACCTACTCTGTTCGTCTAGACATAATAAATCGTCGCCCTACTCCGTTCGTCTGGCCATAATAATGGTCGTCCTACTTCGCTCGTCTGGAGATACTATGAGCGTAGTCGACTCAGCCGCCATTGTGGCTGGCGAGCAGCACCCACTTTTGCCGTTCGCGCAGGGTGAAGGCAAAGG
>CAYIQV010000160.1:0-4607 GCA_964365635.1 uncultured Acidiferrobacteraceae bacterium | reverse complement strand
GGTGGGAGAGCGTTGGCCCGGCGCGGCGCGCCAGTTGGCGCGTTCAGCGCGACATGCGGGTGAAGCGGCAGGGTTGCTGGATGAGATGGCGGCGACGGATATTTTGTCTTGCCGTGTCAGCTCAGGAACCTCGCTTTCGGTGACAGCACTGCGGCGATTGTCGCCCCCGCGCCGGCGCAATTTGATCCGATACTGGTTGCGGGCTCAGGGTCTCCAGGCGCCTTCGGCCATGCATCTCGATCAGATCATGGTGTTGACGGAGAATGAGCCGCGCTCGCGGCATGGGCTCATGCGCTGGCCGGGAACCGACGTGCATCGCTTCCGTGACGAACTGATGGCGTTTCCGGCCCGCGCGCCGCTCGATAATGCCCTATGTCTTTTGTGGGACCCCTCGATGTCGCTGGAGATTCCCGGCAGTGGACTGCGGTTGCGTTCCGAACCCGTTATCGGTGCCGGCCTTTCACGTGCGCGGATCGGGCATGCACGACTGACGGTGCGACTGCGCCAAGGCGGAGAAATCTGCCAGTTGGCAGGCCGGCGTCATCACCACAAACTGAAAAAACTGTTGCAAGAGGCCGGCATCCCGCCGTGGGAGAGGGGGCGTCTGCCCTTGGTGTATGCCGATGACGATCTTGCCGCCATCGGCGATCGGTGGGTGTGTGAACCCTATGCCGCGCGTACGGATGAGTTGTCATGGAAGCTGGTGCTTGAATCCGCGCGGGAATTTAACAGATCGACATAAGGCGGTTGTGAAAATAGCCGCCATCTGGTAGCTTTTCATTCCGTTCCGCAGTAGTAATTATTTTCTGCAAAACGGGCTGAAATGACCAAATTCGTATTCGTGACCGGCGGTGTGGTGTCCTCTCTGGGCAAAGGCATCGCCTCCGCGTCCCTTGCCTCTATTCTCGAAGCCCGTGGCCTCAAGGTCACCCTGCTCAAGCTGGATCCCTACATTAATGTCGATCCGGGCACGATGAGCCCGTTTCAGCACGGTGAAGTGTACGTCACGCAGGACGGCGCCGAGACCGACCTCGACCTTGGCCACTACGAGCGCTTCGTGCGCACTGTCATGGGCAAGCGCAACAATTTCACGACGGGCAAGATCTACGAAAACGTCATCCGCAAGGAACGGCGCGGCGACTATCTCGGCGCGACCGTGCAGGTGATCCCGCATATTACCGACGAGATCAAGCGCTGCATTATGCTGGGCGCAAACAATGCCGACGTGGCGCTAGTGGAGATTGGCGGCACGGTGGGCGATATCGAATCGCAGCCGTTTCTCGAGGCCATCCGTCAGATGGGCGTCGAACACGGGCCGAGCAATGTCGTGTATCTCCATCTCACGCTGGTTCCCTATATCGCCGCCGCCGGCGAACTGAAGACCAAGACCACCCAGCATTCGGTCAAGGAGCTGCTGGCGCTCTGCATCCAGCCTGACATTCTGCTGTGCCGCGCCGATCGGCAGCTGCCCGAAGACGAGCGTCGCAAGATCGCGTTATTCACCAATGTGGCGACGCGGGCGGTCATCTCCGCCATTGATGTCGATAATATTTACAAGATTCCCCGGCTGTTGCACGAGCAGGGTCTGGACGAAATCGTGGTCGAGAAGCTGCACCTGAACGCGCGCAAGGCCAATCTTTCCGAGTGGGACAAGGCGGTTTATGCGATGGAACATCCGACCGGCGAGATTACGGTCGCCATGGTTGGCAAGTACGTCCATCTTACGGAATCCTACAAGTCCCTGTCCGAAGCCCTGAAGCACGCGGGTATCCAGACACGTACACACATCAACATCCGTTATGTCGATTCGGAGCAGATCGAGACGCAGGGAACGGCCCAGCTCGACAATGTCGATGCGATTCTGGTGCCGGGTGGTTTCGGTGAACGTGGCATTGAAGGCAAGATCAAGGCCGCGACCTACGCCCGCACCAAGGGAATTCCCTATCTCGGTATCTGTCTCGGCATGCAGGTGGCGGTGATCGAGTTCGCGCGTAATATCGCCGGGCTGAAGGCTGCGCATAGTACCGAGTTCAATCCGAAGACCGCACATCCGGTTATTGCGATGATCACTGAGTGGACCACGGCAGAGGGCTCTAAAGAAGTGCGCGCCGTCGGGACTGATCTCGGCGGCACCATGCGTCTGGGCGGCCAGGAATGCCGGCTGATACCGGGCACCCATGTGCACGAACACTACGGCAAAGATGCCATTGTGGAACGTCACCGGCATCGTTACGAATTCAACAACCAGTACCGTGACATTCTTCAGGAAAAGGGAATGGTCATTGCTGGCACCTCGGTGGACGGTACGCTGGTTGAGATTATTGAACTGACCGGGCATCCCTGGTTTGTCGGCGTCCAGTTTCATCCGGAATTTACCTCCAACCCCCGTGACGGACATCCGTTGTTTACCGGTTATGTGCAGGCAGCGCTGGCGCGGCATACCCAGGCGGTACCCAAGTCGCAGGCCGCGCTCACATGAAGCTTTGTGGTTTTGAGGTGGGAATCGACCGGCCATTTTTCCTTATCGCCGGTCCCTGCGTGATTGAATCGGAAGCCATGGCGCTCGATACGGCCGGCAAGCTGAAAGAGATTACCGCCAGTCTCCAGATACCCTTTATATATAAGTCATCCTTCGACAAGGCCAACCGCAGTTCCTCGGCGTCGTTTCGCGGGCTCGGCATGGACAAGGGGCTCGAAATCCTGGCCAGGGTCCGGCGCGAGATCGGGGTGCCGGTGCTGACGGACGTGCACGACATTCCTGAAATCAGCGCAGTGGCGGCGGTGGTCGATGTGCTGCAAACGCCGGCATTTTTGTGCCGCCAGACGGATTTCATTCAGGCCGTGGTGGCGGCGGGCAAGCCGGTCAATATCAAGAAAGGCCAGTTCCTCGCCCCTGGCGACATGAAAAACGTGGTCGAGAAGGCCATGGCCGCCGGCGGTAAGGAGCGCATCATGGTCTGCGAGCGCGGCGTGAGCTTTGGTTACAATAACTTGGTGTCAGACATGCGTTCGCTTGCGATCATGCGTGACACCGGTTGTCCGGTCGTGTTCGATGCCACGCATTCCGTGCAGTTACCGGGCGGGCAGGGAACACGCTCCGGCGGCCAGCGTGAGTTTGTGCCGGTGCTGGCGCGCGCGGCGATTGCGGCGGGCGTCGCGGGACTGTTTATGGAAACCCATCCCGACCCGGACAAAGCGCTGTCGGACGGGCCGAATGCCTGGCCGCTCGGACGCATAAAAGATTTGCTGCACACCCTGAAGGAACTGGATGCGCTGGTGAAGCAAAAGGGCTTTGCCGAAATGTCGCTTTGAAGAATTGTTGTTTTAAGGAAAGACTGATTAATTATGATTACTTGACGCAAAGACGCGAAGGCGCAAAGAAAAACCGGGGAAACAAACACAATAATTCTTTGCGTCTTTGCGGCTCTGCGTCAAAAACTAATAAATCAGAGATTCCTTAAATTTATTACTCTGTCTCACCCTCACCTGACGAAGAAGAACCATGTCTATCATTAGCAATGTGCATGCACGCGAAATTCTCGACTCGCGCGGTAATCCCACGGTTGAAGCCGATGTTATTTTAAAGTCCGGCGCCATGGGGCGGGCCGCCGTCCCGTCCGGTGCCTCCACCGGCAGCCGCGAAGCCATTGAGCTACGCGATGGCGATGCCAAGCGTTATGGCGGCAAAGGCGTGCGCAAGGCCTGTGCCCACGTGAATGGTGAAATCCGCAAGGCGCTGCTTGGGCTCGATGCCCGCGAGCAGGCCAAGGTGGATGAAACCATGATCACGCTCGATGGCACCGAAAACAAATCCCGTTTGGGCGCCAATGCCATTCTGGCCGTGTCGCTCGCCTGCGCCCGCGCCGCCGCCGCGCAGGCGGGGAAACCTTTGTACCGTTATCTGCACACGGGTGGCCCGTTTACGCTGCCGGTTCCCATGATGAACATCATTAACGGCGGCGCACATGCGGACAACAATATCGATTTTCAGGAGTTCATGATCCTGCCGGTAGGTGCGCCCAGCTTCAGCGAGGCGCTGCGCTACGGCGCGGAAGTGTTCCATGCCTTGAAGAAAGTACTGCAAGGCCGCAAGCTCAATACGTCCGTCGGGGACGAGGGTGGATTTGCCCCGAACCTGGCTTCGAACGAAGAAGGTATTCAGGTCATTCTCGAAGGCATCGAGAAGGCCGGGTACAAGGCGGGCAAGGATATCTGCCTCGGTATCGATGCAGCCAGTTCGGAATTTTACCGGTCCGGAAAGTATTCGCTGGAATCGGGCAGCCAGAATCTTTCATCCGATGAACTGATCGAGGTCATGGCCGGCTGGGTAAAGAAATATCCCATCATTACCATTGAAGACGGCTGCGCCGAGAACGACTGGGATGGATGGAAGAAGCAGACCCAGCGTCTGGGCAAGCAGATCCAGCTAGTGGGAGACGATCTCTTTGTCACCAACACCAAAATTCTCAAGCAGGGCATCGATCAGGGTATTGCCAACTCCATTCTCATCAAGGTAAACCAGATCGGCACGCTGACCGAAACCCTCGCCGCCATCGCCATGGCCAAACAGGCCGGTTATACCGCCGTCATTTCCCACCGCTCGGGGG
>CAYIQV010000159.1:0-4650 GCA_964365635.1 uncultured Acidiferrobacteraceae bacterium | reverse complement strand
CCTCGCCGTGCTCAACCGCCGCGACGAAATCGAGATCACCAAACTGATCGGCGGCACCAATGCCTTCATCCGCCGCCCCTTCCTTTATTCCGGCCTGATCCAGGGCCTGCTGGGGGCTGTCGCCAGTTGGCTGCTGGTCGGCCTCACGCTCCTTATCCTCGCCGGCCCCATCCAGGACCTCACCGCCCTCTACGGCAGTCAGTTCCAGGTAAAAGGCCTGGACCTCGGCGCCACTCTGGCCCTGTTCGGGGCAGGTGGTGTACTCGGCTGGCTGGGGTCGCGGCTGGCGGTCGGCCGGCACCTCCGGGCCATCGAGCCTAAATAACCCGTTGAAACTGAAAAAATATCCCCCATACCCTGTAAACAACAGGGTTTCATGAACTTTCCTTAAATTTGGCACTCTCAGGTTACGAGTGCTAAAATCTGTTCGGTCTTGGAAACACAGGGTCATTTGCGGAGGAGCTATTCAATGAATCAGTCACTGGCGCTACCTATTGGTCTGTACCCCGACAAAGGGCTGTCGGCCTATTACCGCGCCATCAATGCCATGCCGGTCCTCACCGCCGTGGAGGAACGCAAACTGGCGCGACGCTATCGCAAGCACGACGACCTCGATGCCGCGCGCCAACTGGTGTTGTCGCAACTGCGTTATGTCGCGCGCGTCGCCCGCGGCTTCTCCGGCTACGGTTTGCCCCAGGCGGACCTGATCCAGGAAGGCAATATCGGCCTCATGAAGGCAGTCAAGCATTACGACCCGGCGCGCAAGGTGCGCCTGATGTCATTCGCGATCCACTGGGTCCGCGCCGAAATCTACGACTACATCCTGCGCAACTGGCGCATCGTCAAGGTCGCGACCACCAAATCGCAGCGCAAGCTGTTCTTCAACCTGCGCAAGTCACGTGCACGCCTCGGCTGGATGACGCGCGGCGAGATCGATTCACTGGCCGAGAAGCTGGACGTGACGTCCGAGACGGTTCAGGAAATGGAATCGCGCATGAGCAACGGCGATGTCGCCTTCGATGCCGACAACGATGCGGATGAGGACAACTTCCATGCGGCACCGGCCGGTTATCTGCAGGACATGCGTTATAACCCGGAAGTGCTGGCCACGGCCTCCGACCAGGAAGATTCACGCCAGAGCCAAATGAAAGCCGCGCTCGCTACACTCGATGCCCGCTCGCGCGACATCATCCAGCGCCGCTGGCTGAACGAGGACAAGCCGACGCTGCATGACCTCGCCAAGGAATACGGTGTCTCGGCTGAACGTATCCGTCAGATCGAAGAGAAGGCGCTGGGTGCGATGAAAAATGCACTGGAAGCGTAATTCGCCAGTTCGCTAAATCAAAAAAAGGGCTTCCGCCGGGAAGCCCTTTTTGTTTGGAAGAAACCCTTAATAGTTTGCTTTATCGCACAGGATTCGTACTTGGCCAAAAATCGGGGTCGGGATTTCCATATAAGGCAACTGGCTTTGACTATTTGCGGGCAAGGGTGGAAACTTATCCACGGTATCAAACAAGAAAGAGGAGGAGGCGCATGAGAACGGAGCCCTTTTATTTAACCCTTACTGGATGCCTCGTTTTCCTGGCAGGGTTTGTCACAATAGATACAAGCTATGCAAAAGATTTAACGCCATCTGAAGTACGCCAATATGTAAGATCTACATACAAAGCGGTCAAAGGAACCGACGCGTTTCTTGACGGGGCTTTGAACAAAGCTGGTCCAGTTGAAGGCTTGGCATGGCTTGACATATTTAAGCTGCTTATTACGGCTGACAAGGTCGCCGAGGCTGTCCAAGCGGGGAACTACCACAAGGCAATCATCGTCGCGGGCTCATACGGCGCCGTCGAGGCAACATTACGAGCTTCACAGGTTGCCCGAACGTATTCGGCGACATACAGCATGGTTCAGCTCGCGGCCCTACCGATTGAACTCGGACTTAAAAGTTTTGAACGTACTTCCATCAAGAATGCGTGGAATTATCAGATTCGCCGATACTTTGCGGCGCGCAAGATGGGAAAGTCGCCTGATTTCATCATGGCAGGCAAAAGCGATGATGATGTGCTGTTCGACGATTTTAGGTGGATATATTCTGTCGGCGTGGACGGCGGTCGCAAGGGTCTTCCTCAACACATGCCTGCCGGTTACACGCCACAAAGTGTGTACACAGCCGCTGAGAAACTTTATGGGGCGTCGTTGCGTGCTCAGCAGTTTAGTTCTGAGCGAGGACAAATGGGTGAGAATTTTTTAGCGTCACTTAATAACAACGTAGCGAGTGCGACAGACAAAGAGTCGGTGGGAGCGCTGACGAAAACGGCCATTGCTTCAAGCAATGCAAGGAACACCGAGGCTCCCAGAGAGCAGAATAAATCAGCCGTAGCCCCGAGCACGGGACGCAACGCAGCAGTCGATACACGAACTAAGGCTTTTCTTAAGGCGATTCGTGAAAAAAATACCCAAATGGTGAAATTGCTGATCGAGGATGGTGTTGATGTAAACAGTTCTGATAATCAATTTACAGCGCTATCGTTAGCCGCAAGACTTGGAAACATCGAAATTGCAAAGATATTGTTGGCGCATGGCGCTAAGGTAAGTGACACACCAACACATACGATACCGCCCGTAATAGCCGCGGCAGATTATAAGGATCTAGGCATGTTGAAATTGATGGTAACACACGGTGCCGACGTAAACACCAAGCTCGGTAATATAGATATACTCAGGAAATCGGATACGACCGGGCCTGGGACAACTGCATTGATGGTGGCGGTGCACGCCATGGACCCACGCCCAGCGAACGTCGATTTCTTACTATCGAAAGGTACAGACCCGAACACAGTTAATCAAGCAGGGCTCACGGCTTTGCACATAGCAATTCGAGTAGGAGGCCAAGCAATGCAAAGGCATTCACTAGACCGAAGACCTGAAGTTTTACGACAGGAACAGGAAAGACGTCGACAATATCTACATATTATTCGTACCCTACTAGATCACGGCGCCGACCCAACCATTAAAAATGCCAAGGTGTCATCGCCGGCGGAATGGGCGCTCGAGATCGGTGATGCAGAGCTTTATCAGCTGGTTAAAAACCATGGCAAGAAATAATATGTGTCGTCAGCGAGCCTGGATGAAGCGTAGCGAAATCCGGGCTCGCTTCAATTCTAGAGATCAGCTTCCCTCATCCAGCCAGCACACCAGGCAATAAAGCCGGAACCCTTCCGAAGATCGCGATGGCCCGATGACGCGGGCGGGGTAAAGATTTTTTGCCGGATCGACGCCCGAAAGCGCCGCCGCTTCGGAATCCACCACCGTCACGCAAAGTTAAAGACATGAAGTATTACGGCCTTTTAGAGCTGTCAGGCATCTGGTGCCGATGACTGAACGAACCCTGATAAACATGCTTAAATATGTAGTATTGGCCATATATGGAGCGTCATGAACCCAAAAATTCATAGTCTACTTGGAGAACTGAAAGCCGGCCTGCGGCCGCTGTACGGTGGCCGGCTGCACGGCGTTTATCTCTATGGTTCGCATGCACGGGGAGAAGGCAGCCGCGAATCGGACGTGGATGTCCTGATCGTGCTGGATGCGATTTCGTCCTATGCCGCCGAGGTGGACCGCACCGGGGGGCTCATTGCAGGGCTATCGCTCAAGCACTCTGTCAGCGTCAGCCGCGTCTTCGTCAGCCACCATGACTGGCTGCAAGGGCAAAGCCCGTTCCTCCTTAACGCTCGCGAAGAAGCCATCGCCGCGTGAAGGTCGAGACGCAGAAGCTGCTCGACAAGGCAGGCCGCGCGCTCCGCGCAGCCGAAAATCTTCTCGATCATGACGATCCCGATTTCTCCGCTGGGCGTTCCTACTATGCGATGTTCTACATCGCGGAAGCGCTGTTGCACGAAAAAGATTTGCGTTCCCGCAAGCACAGCGGCGTGCATTCATTGTTTGGAGAAACGTTTGCCAAGACCGGAGCGATGGACCCGAAGTTCCATCGGTGGCTGCTCGATGCGTTCGACAAGCGCATACAGGCGGATTACGGTTTCGACATCTTCCTCACGTGCGACGACGCCGCGCAGATGATCGTGCAGGCGCGGGAGTTTCTTGAAGCTGCGCGTCAGTTTTCCTCACCCAGCCAGCACACCAAATAATAGAGCCGAAATCCTTCCGAGGAACGCGACGGCCCGATGACGCGAGCGGGGTAGAGGTTCTTTGCGGCATCGGCACCTTCCAACGCCGCCGCTTCGGAATCCACCACCGTCACACAATTCTCCGGAAAACGGTCGCGGACCCGCTGCGGCGCATAAATCAGCGCGAAGCACTCGCTGATGACCTTTCCTTCCGGATCGAGACCGATGCGTGTCATGATGAAATGTGCCGGAGAACAATAAAACAATTATCGCACCCGCCTGACTGCGCCACAATCGTTTGAGGTTTGTGTGCACTGTCGATGCGCCGATTTTTCGTAGGGTGGGTTAGACGATTTTTGCCGTAACCCACCGATCGGCAATGCTGGTGGGTTACGCGCCGCTCGCGCGGCGCTAACCCACCCTACAACTATTTTCGCGAAACACGTAACATGCGTCCCACTTTATGACCTCCCCGCTCAATCTTTTCGCGACCTGCCCCAAGGGCATTGAACAGCTGCTGGCCGAGGAA
>CAYIQV010000158.1:0-4665 GCA_964365635.1 uncultured Acidiferrobacteraceae bacterium | reverse complement strand
GGGCGCCTTCCGGTGCGCAAGCACACCCTCAACGTGCAACCGGCGCAGCGCATCAGTTTTCTCGTGACCGCCGATGCCTTGGGCCGCTGGGCCTGGCATTGCCACCTGATGTACCACATGGACGCGGGCATGTTCCGCGAAGTGGTGGTGGCCTGATGCAACCCAATCGAATCGCGGAGAATGAAACGATGTTGAACACGCAATTGAAACGAATCGCCGTCGTGCTGGCGTTCGGAATGGTGTCCGTGGCCCAGGCGCAAACGCCAATGGAAAACATGAATCACGAGGGAATGAACCACGGCACCGCGCCGGCCGTGGATCATGCGGCCATGGGGCATGGCGCCATGCCCGGTATGGAAACGCCGACGGCGGAAGGTGGCAACATGGACTATGGCTCGATGCAGGGAGGGCCGGCGCCGTCCGATGCGCGCGATCCCCATGCCTATGCCGACGGCTACGACTTCGGTCCGATCATGCCACCGATGCATGCCGATGGGCACTATTTCGGTTCCCTGTTCGTCGACCGGATCGAGAGGGTGCGCACGCGTGACAACACCTCAACGGAATATGACCTGCGCGCCTGGTACGGCAGCGATTACGACCGCGCCGTGCTCAAGGCCGAGGGTGATTACGATGGCGGCAGGATTCAGGAGGCGCGCACCGAGTTGTTGTGGGGCCATGCGCTCACTGCCCACTGGAATACCCAGCTGGGTGTGCGTCATGACAGCGGCGTACAACCCGACCGGAACTGGTTGGCCTTCGGCATTCAGGGGCTTGCTCCCTACTGGTTCGAAGTGGAGGCCACGGCCTATGTCGGCAGCAGCGGACGCAGCGCCTTGCGGATCGCGGCCGAATACGAGTTACTGCTGACGCAACGGCTGATCCTGCAACCACGCATCGAGGCGGATATTTATGGCAAGCGCGATGCCACGCGTGAGCTGGGTTCGGGGCTGTCCGATCTGGCGGCAGGTGTGCGCCTGCGTTACGAAATCCGGCGCGAACTGGCTCCCTACCTGGGCATCGAACGGGCCGCGAAGTTCGGGGCCACGGCGGATTATGCGCGGGTCGCCGGTGAAGACGCTAAAGAAACACGACTCGTCGCCGGGGTGCGTTTCTGGTTCTGAGTCTGCGGACTCAACTTTCAAAGTTTTCAACCCAACAAAGAGGTCAACATGAAAAAGTCACTTTCGATTCTGATTTTGGGCGCATTGCCCGCCCTGGCATTGGCCGGCGGCGATCATGCGGGTGGCCATGCCATGCATGACGACACGGCGCAAATGTCTCATGACATGGAAGGTATGTCCCATGGGGGGCACGATGGCGCCGTGGGGAAACCTGGCGATCCGGCCAAGGTCACCCGCACCATTGAAGTAACGATGGGTGATGACATGCGATTTACCCCGAGCCTGATCAAGGCTAAGGCTGGCGAGACGGTGCGCTTCTTCGTGCGCAATACCGGCAAGATTCCGCACGAGATGGTGATCGGCTCGATGGTGGAACTGAAAGAGCATGCCGCCATGATGCGCAAAATGCCGAAGATGAAACATGCCGAACCCAACATGGTGTCGCTCAGCTCGGGGCAGCGCGGTGGCATCGTCTGGCAATTCGACAAGGCGGGCATGGTCGATTTCGCTTGCCTGGCGCCAGGCCATCTCGAAGCCGGCATGATGGGCAAAATCGAGGTTGAGTGACAAGTCGTGCATGCGCGGCGATTGCACGACGACGAAGGAGCGTTCGCGATGACGGGAAAATTGCCATGGACCATGGGTATCGGGCTGGCGCCGCGCCCTGTGGCAACCGAAAGGGAAATCGCGTATTGGGCGCTGCTTTGTCCGGCGCGCGGTGATCGGCGAATATCTTTAGTCTCGGGCCATAAATGATTCCGGCGAGAAACAGACGCGCGGCTTTGCTTCGGCGCTTGGCGATTTGGGTAGCGCTCGCCGCGCTCCTGCATTTCGCCTGGGAAGTCGCGCAGCTTCCACTCTACGCTCTCTGGAACGACCCCGACCGCGGACGCATCGCCCGCTATCTGTTGCATTGTCTCGCCGGCGATATTTTTATCGCTGTAACCACCTATCTCCTGACGGCGATCGTGTTCCGCGATTTGTTTTGGCCAGATCGCCGGCCGTGGCGCGCCGGCGCCCTGACCGTCACGTTGGGATTGGCATTCACGGCGGCGAGCGAGTGGTACAACGTTTCTGTGGCCGGTTCTTGGGTCTATGCCACACAGATGCCCACGCTCGGCGGTATCGGCGTGGCGCCGCTGTTGCAGTGGCTGGTGGTGCCGGTGCTGATGATTGCGGGTGTGCGCCGCCTCGACCCTCAGCCGTCTTCCGTAGCCGGCATCCGTGCCACCGCCGAGAATCACCACGATTGATGCGGGCTTGTGATGTTGACCTGCGTCAAAGTATGTCTCGCAAATAGCCGTAACCTTATTCGGTATGAAAAGTACGAACGGGAACGAGTGTTCAAGACGGCGGTTCGTCAGTCTCGTGCGCCTGAAAGCCAAGGCGGTGCGCATGCCGTGGTTAGGGCGCGGACTTGCCGCGGGGCTGGCGCTTTCGCTGGTGCTGGCGTTCACACCCTGTTGCAATATTTTCGGCGAGGCGCACGCGGCGTCGCCGCTCGAAGAGGTGGAGAGTCATCATGCGCCGGGCAGCGCCGCCGGTGGTTCACATTCGCATGAGCCGGACGGACAAGGAGGCCTGTGCGGAAAATGGCTCGACAATGCGCCCTATGCCGGTATGGTTTTGTCCGATGCGCTCACCTCCTCATGGGAGAGGGGAAGGTGATCGCACCGCTGGCGCCGGAGCGCTATTCGCTCATATCCCCTAACCCTGATGCCATAAAGTGGCGTCTTCTCCAGTCTCAGTTTCCCCCGCCGCACGCACTCTATCTGCGTTTCGCACGACTGCTTATTTGATCCACTTGTACCGCAGCACCGCATAGGTGCTGTCACGGGCCGTGTTTCGGTCCACCTACGGGCGCTTCGCATCGGGAATGCAGCGCCTGATAACTCCCATTTCAACGTACTTGTTCTCAATGAAGGAGCTGACCATGAAGAATCTGGCATTCGTTGTCGCGCTGACCGCGTCATTATTACTGGTGGCTTCAGCCGCCTCGGCGGTCGATGAGCACCATCCGGATCAGAAACCAACTGCCGCCGCGGCGCCGGCCGCGCCCAAGGACGCGGAAAAGACCGTGCAGCAGATGGGCGAAAACGTCAATAAGTTGCGCGTACAGATGGATAAAATACAGAAGACCAGGGATCCCGCCGAGCGCCAGAAGCTCGTGCAGGAACACATGCAGACGCTGCGCGCCAGCATGACCACGGCCGGGATCATGATGGGCGGCATGGGTGCCGGTCCCGGGGGTGGTATGGGCATGGGAATGATGGGCGGCGACATGATGATGGACTGCCCGATGATGGGTCAGATGAAAGGCGGAGGCATGATGGGCGAGCAGATGATGCAGCGCATGCAGCAGATGGAGAAACGCATGGACATGATGCAGATGATGCTCGAACAGACGCGCAAACCATAGGCCGGGATACGCTCGGCCGGCAGTGCAAAAAGGAGGTTTTATGGAAAAGCTCAATCCATGGGTAATGGGCGCGGCGCTTACCATCACCTTTGTCGTGGTCTACGCGCTTTGCGCCGCGGCGTTCGCGATCGCGCCGACCGCGACGATCGATTTTTTCAACGCCTGGTTTCATGGCCTGAACCTGGCCGGACTGCAAGTCGGCGCCAAGCCGTTTACGTTCGGCGTATTTCTTTATGGAGTGGTGGGTATTGTCGTGGTGGCGTTCGTCTGCGGCGCAGTGTTTGCGGCAAGCTACAACTTGTTGCGGCGTTGATGTGCCGCACGGTGTGTCTGGCCTGAAAGGAGCACAGATGACAACCGATCCAGTTTGCGGCATGACGGTGGATGAACGCCGGGCGGCGGGCAGCGTCGTGCACGCGGACGCGACGTATTACTTTTGCTCTACCGATTGCCTGCGGAAGTTCGAGGCCAATCCCGCCGCCTATGCGCAGGCCAAAACGCAGGCCGTGCCCATAAAAAAGATGGCGGTAAGCCAGAGCCATGCCATGCCCGCGGCGGTGGCGTTGAAGGCGAAGGCCGCAAAGGATTTGGCCAAGGATCCGATCTGTGGCATGGTGGTGGAGAAGAGCAAGGCGCTCAAGACCGAGCGCGCCGGGCGTGTTTATTACTTCTGCTCATCCGGTTGCCAGCGTACCTTCGAGTCCCCCGAACAGGAACTCAAGTCCATGCGCACGCGGGTGGCGGTCGCACTCACCGGGGTGCTGGCGCTCGCGATCCTGCGCGCCGGGGCGTTTCTCGCGCTCGCGACCGGCGCCACCATCGTCACCTGGGTGCCGATCCCGCAGTTGCCGTGGTTCACCTGGGGCATGTGGTTGTTCATTCTGGTCACGCCGGTACAGTTCATCGGCGGCTGGAGCTTCTACAAAGGTGCGTGGACCGCGATTTGCACGCGCAGCATCAACATGGATTTCCTCATCGCGCTTGGCACCTCGGTTGCCTACTTCTACAGCGTGTCCGTGATCTTCTTCCCCGAGGTGTTGCCGGTGAAGGTCGAGGAACGCGAGGTATACTTCGAAGTCTCGGCGGTGATCATCGCTTTCGTGCTGCTCGGCAAGTACATGG
>CAYIQV010000157.1:0-4712 GCA_964365635.1 uncultured Acidiferrobacteraceae bacterium | reverse complement strand
CGGTGCCATTGATCACGACATCGAAATGCTTGCCGGTGAGCTCGTCATAACCGCAGGCCTCGAGTTTTCCGAAATGGGAAAATTCCCGAACGAGGTGTTTGGCCTTGGCGACAGTGCGGTTGGCGATAACGAGCAATGCCGGATGCTGCTTGAGCAGCGGGCTCAACACGCCGCGCACGGCCCCGCCGGCGCCCAGCACCAGAATCTTTTTGTCCTTGAGATGCACGCCGAGATTTTTGGTGAGGTCGTGCACCAGTCCCGCGCCGTCGGTATTGTCGCCGAAGATCGCCCCGTCGGGCTCGAACCAGAAGGTATTGATCGCACCCGCGAGCTTGGCGCGGTCGCTTAAATGGTCGGCCAGTTTGTAGGCTTCGAGCTTGAACGGCACGGTGATGTTCATGCCCTTGCCGCCGCCCGCGCGAAACTGCGCCGCCGCCTCGGCGAAGCCGTCGAGCGGCGCTTCGATCGCTGTGTATTCAATATGGTGGCCGAACTGGTGCGCGAACTGCTTGTGAATCGCGGGCGATTTGCTGTGGGCGACGGGATTGCCCATCACCGCGTAACGCGCCAGAGGTTTTTCTTTTTCCGCCATGGTGACCGTCCGCCCTGCCTGAAATCCTGCGACCTATTCTAGGCCATCGGCGGCCGGCCGGCACGCGGAGGCTAGTACAACAATACCGTGGCCAGGTAGGTGACGTAGCAGAGGCCGTTGAACAACAGATGCACGGGCTTGAGATGCCCGCGCCGCAGCATGAACAGCAGATAGCTGCTGGCGATAAGCGTCAGGACCACACCCGCGACCACTTCCCGCCTCGCCTCCCAGGGCGTGAGCATAATGCCGATAGCGGGCAGCAGGCTGCCCTGGAACACCAGGGCGCCCGTGATGTTGCTGAAGGCGAGCGTATCCTTGCGCTTGCGGATCCAGAGAATGCTGTTGATCTTCTCGGGGAGCTCGGTCGCGATCGGCACGATCAGCAGCGACAGCACCAGCGCCGAGATACCGAACCAGATCGACAACTGCTCCACGCCCTGCACGAAACCGTGCGCACCGACGATGATGAGCGTCAACCCGATGCCGAGCTGGATCAGCATCATAATCATGTTCTCCTTCAAGCCGAGACGCCCGAGCAGGCGTACGAGAAACAACGGCTCCCCAGCCTCGGTCCCATGCCCGTCGGCCACGAGCTTGGCCGAGGCGCGGATGGTCAACATGAGGTAGATGAAGTAGATCAGCACCATCGTCATCGCGAGCGTCATGCGCACCCATGCCGTCTGATGCGGAACGAAGAGGGCGACCGTACTCAAGCTAAATGCCAGCAGAAACCAGGACAGGTCGCGCGTGAGGCCCGAGCGTTCCGGATGGAATTGTCCCGTCCAGCCGCGTCGCTGGGCGGCGAAAAACGCCATCAGAAACAATGTGAGCGTCGAGAGCATGAGCGGCGCGCCCAGGATCGCGCCCACACCCACCTCTTCGCGCACCTCTTGCGTGCCGACCATGGAAAAAATCGCCACCAGCGGAACCATGGTCTCGGGCAGGGCCGTGCCGACCGCGGCAAAGATGGAGCCGGTCACGCCTTCGGAAATTTTTAGGCGCTCGCCGAGATGTTCCAGGGCGTTGGTAAAGATTTCGGCGCCGATCAGGATGATCAGCAGGGCTACGACCAGAAGTCCAACGGTCATTGTTTGGGTGGTTGCGTTTCGAGGAAGGACGGGCGCACGCTCATGGGTTTGAGCCACTCCGCGAGGCGCGGATGACGACTGCGCCAGTCATGCACATAGCGAAAATCCGTGTACTCCAGGGCAATGGCCAGAGAGATGTCGGCGAAGGTCAAACGGTTCAGGCACAGATAGGGGCCGTCCTGGCGCTGCGTATCGGCATACTTCAATGCGGCGGCGATCTTGCTCTCCTGGCGCGCGATGATTTCCGGCGCCATCTTCTCGCCGCGGCGCGACTCGAGCAGCCGCACCACCACGACATCGAGCATACCCTGCGCGAGCGCATGCCAGCGCAGCACTTCCCAGCGGGCCTCGCCGGCGACCGGAATCAGCGGCTCGCCCTGGAGGCTGTCCAGGTATTCGGCAATCAGCGGCGAATCGAACAACACGCTGCCGTCAGCGCGCACCAGCACCGGCACCTTGCCGAGCGGATTCATGGCCGGGATGGGGCTGTCCGCGGCCCAAGCGTCGGCCACGACAAATTCACAGGCGATGTTCTTTTCCTTGAGCAACACGCGCACCTTGCGCACGTAGGGGGAGGTCAGCGAACCGTAAAGTTTCATAATTAACTCCTAAATCTCACCGCAAAGGCGCGAAGGGCGCAAAGAAAGACATTTGAGAAATGAACCTGAAAACGACATCGTTTACCTGCGTTTATTCCCTTTCATCTTTTTTTGTTTCCTTTGCGTTCTCTGCGTCTTTGCGTTGAAACCTCTTATGAATAATTCCACAACAAGCCGGCGAACACGACGGCACCGAACCAGTTGTTGTTCAGAAACGCGCGGAAACATCCGTCACGCGTGCGGTCGCGCATCAGGTATTGCTGGTACAGGGCAAACCCGGCCGCGACGGCCAGTCCGGCATAATACAGCATGCCAAGCCCGGCCATGAATCCGGTGAATACCAGTAACCCCAGCGTCACGGCATGGCTCAGGCCCACCATGAGGCGGTCGTAGGCGCCGAACAGGATAGCCGTGGATTTCACGCCAACTTTGAGGTCATCGTCGCGATCGACCATGGCATAGGCGGTGTCGTAGGCCACCGACCAAAATATATTGGCGCCGAACAACACCCAGGCAATCGGTGGCACAGCACCCGTCTGCGCCGCAAAGGCCATGGGAATGGACCAGCCAAACGCCGCGCCGAGGTAGAACTGCGGCAGACTCGTAAACCGTTTCATGAACGGATAGGTGGCGGCGAGAAACACACCGGCAAAGGAAAGCAGCACCGTCAGCCGGTTCATCGTCAGCACCAGCGTGAAGGCGATCAGGCACAGCACCACGAACAGCGCCAGCGCCTCCTTCGGCGAAACCCGCCCGGCGGCAAGCGGCCGGTCGCGCGTGCGTTCGACATGTGGATCGAACTCGCGGTCGGCGTAGTCGTTCATCACGCAACCCGCCGAACGCATGAGCACCACCCCGATCACGAAGACCGTGAACACCAGCCGGTCCGGCTGTCCCTGGCCGGCGATCCACAACGCCCACAGCGTTGGCCACAACAGCAGCAAAATGCCGATGGGCCGATGCAGGCGCATCAGCAACGCGTATTCCCGAAGCCGCGACCACCAACTCATTCCGTGAACTCACCAATCTCAGGCAGGAAAAATTCGCACACGAGCAATGGCTTGCCACCGAGCCAGAACACCGACCGCCGCCCCCAGATCGCCTCGGGCTTTCGGGACAGGCCGCCCGTGACGGACCGGTACAATTCATCGGAGGCGGTAAGGCACGTCACCTCGACTTCACCACGCTTCATGGAAGGGTCGGAAAAAAGCGTCGCCCCCAGGGAACGCGAACCCAACCGCACCAGACGCCGCAGACGCCGGTTGAGGGTGGCCGGCGGAATAACGGTGCGCGCGTACACCCAGGGTGTTTCGCCGCAGACCAACTGTACCTGGCGCACGATGGCATGGGTGCCCGCTCGCATATTCAACGTGTGCGCCTCATTGCGCAGCACCCGACCGCGTTTCTGGTTCACGACCTGGACCCGGAAACGGCCCGGACACGCGCCGATAATGCGCTCCGTCAGGGACGCCTTGTCCAGCAACCAGGGCCAGACCTTCTCGGGGATTTCGGAGCGGTTCAACCGCCGCGCTGGCCGCCACAGCGGCTCCACACGGCGATGTCCGGTGATGCTGGCGACGGCCATGAGATGAGGGGGCAATTTAAGGAAAACGAATCGTAACAGAATCTGGCAACCCGGTCAGCGCACGTACCTTATAGAGGGAAACCGAATTCTGTAGCAAAATGTCGATGGTCAGGGCCATGGCCACGGAGACAAACCGGATGGGATTGAAGCGACGGGCAACAGGACGAGTCCGTTTTATCGCGGCAGGGATGTGGCTATGGGCGCCACTCGTGCAGGCGGACCAGCTTATCCTCGGTGCGGGTTTGGGAAATATTTATTCGCAGGGCGCGACCGCTGCGTTCCTGCGTTACCAGATGCCAGCCGCCACGCTGGCCGGACGCGACAGCTTCTATGAAGTCTCCGCCGCCTCATGGAACGGGTCGAACCACAACAACGCCATCGGCGTGGCGCGCGGAATGCGCTGGCCGACGGGATCAAAAAGTTATCTGAGCGCCGAGCTGGGTGCCGGCGCCGTCAGCCGGCTCACCGATCGCCTGGGTACACACGGGCAGTTTTTCTTTCACGCCGCGTTCGGCCAACGCTTCGGCCGGTACGACCTGTCCATCGGTGAGACGCATTACTCGAATGGAAAAACTGTTTTCCACTGGCGCGGCCCTAACAAAGGGGAGGATTTTCTGACACTGCAACTCGGGCGCGAGTTCTAGAGTGATGTCCCAGAAATATCCTGACGAAGCCGGACAAAATTAGGTAGCCCGGATGAAGGTGCGAAGCGCCGGAATCCGGGGGAATTTTCGCCGCCTCCCTGGATTCCGCTTCGCTCCATCCAGGCTACAAATTATGAAGATTATTTCTAGGACACGACACTAGAAGTTCGTTGAAAAGTGCGTTCGTCACCCCGGCTTTCGCCG
>CAYIQV010000156.1:0-4714 GCA_964365635.1 uncultured Acidiferrobacteraceae bacterium | reverse complement strand
CGCATCAACATACGCCAGTCCTGCCCCATGGCACGCACATCCGTAATCTCGAATGAAATTCGATCCGCCATGCGCACCAGCGGCGGCAGAGCGAACATGCCGCGCTCGGCCCCGCCCATGACATGCGGGGCATAATACAAAACAAGTTCGTCCACCAGATTCGCCTTGAGCATGGCGCCGCATAACGTGGCCCCCGCCTCCACCAGCAACTCATTGACCTCAAGCAAGGTCAGGTGCTGCATCAATGCGGCAAGGTCAATGCCTTGCTGTGCCACCGACAGCACCAGCACCTCGGCGCCGGCACGTTTCAGAGCGTCCGCCCGCGCCACATCCTGACTTGCCGTCACCACCAGCGTCCTGCCTTTGCCACGCAGCATTCTCGCCGTGGGCAGCATGCGCAACGTACTATCCACCACCACGCGCAACGGCTGACGTCCGATATCCATGTCACGCACATTGAGTGACGGGTCATCGGCCAGCACCGTGCTGACACCGGTCAGAATCGCCGAACTGCGCGCGCGCCACTTCTGCACATCCGCACGTGCGGCGTCGCCCGTAATCCATTTACTCTCGCCATTGGCCATGGCCGTGCGCCCGTCGAGACTCGCGGCAAGCTTGATCCGCACGTAAGGCCGGCCATGCTGCATGCGCTGGATAAAACCCGGATTCAGTGCCGCGGCTTCAGATTCCATGAGACCCGTAGCTACCGTGATCCCATGTTGTTCCAATTCTTTAAATCCCTTGCCCGCCACCTGTGGATTGGGATCGCGCATGGCCGCCACCACACGTTTCACGCCGGCCTTGATCAAGGCCTGGGTGCAGGGCGGCGTGCGCCCGTGATGACAACAGGGTTCCAGGGTCAGGTACACCCCCGCGCTGTGTGCATGCGACCCGGCCTGATTCAATGCGATGATTTCTGCGTGGGGCTCACCCGCGCGAACATGCCAGCCCTCGCCGATGATTTTTCCATCCTTCACGATCACACAGCCGACACGCGGATTAGGGTCGGTGGTATAAAACCCGCGGCGCGCCAGTTGCAAGGCGCGCGCCATGAAACGGGCGTCGGCAGCGGAGGTCGTCACGGCTTGGTGCCCGGTTTGCGGCCACGCGTGGGGACCGCCTTGGCTGGCGTGTCGCCTTCGGGAATAAGAGAGAGTTGCTGGCGCCGCAGCTCGGCACTGGGCTCGTTCTGCAGGCGCTGTACTTCATCACGAAATGCATTGAGATCCTGGAACGAACGATAGACCGACGCAAACCGCACATAGGCCACGGGATCGATCTCCTTCAGTTCCTCCATGATCCATTCACCAATCTGGCGCGAAGGAATCTCGTTTTCACCACTGGCCAGCAGTTTGTGACGGATACGCCCGATCATTTTCTCCACCACCTCCGTATCGACCGGCCGCTTTTCCAGCGCGCGGCTTAGTCCTGCACGGAGTTTTTTTTCATCGAAGGATTCACGGCGACCGTCGGATTTGGCCACCTGCGGCAGGCGCAGCTCGGCGCGTTCAAAGGTGGTGAAGCGCTCGCTGCATACCTCGCATTCACGCCGCCGACGTACGGAATCGCCGTCGTCGGAAAGTCGCGAATCGACGACACGGGTCTCGTCAGCGGAACAGAAGGGGCAGCGCATAGCGGAATAGTATCAAGCGGCTAACGAAAGGCGAACCGCCCTGCCTGACCCGCCGTTACCGCGGGGCATCCTCATATACCGGGAAGCGCCGGCAAACCTCCTGCGCCTTGGCCCGGGCGGCCTCCAGCACCGAGGTATCCTTTATATTTCCCAGAATATCGCAGATCCAGCCGGCCAGTTCGCGTGATTCCTTTTCGCCGAAACCGCGCGTGGTAATCGCCGGCGTGCCGATGCGGATGCCACTGGTAACGAACGGAGACTGCGGATCGTTTGGCACCGCATTTTTATTGACGGTGATGTGTGCGGCGCCCAATGCCGCTTCCGCATCCTTGCCGGTAATCCCCTTGTCGATGAGGTTGACGAGAAACAGGTGATTGTCGGTGCCGCCGGAAACGACCTTGTAACCACGATCCATCATCACCTTGGCCATCGCGCGCGCGTTGTTCAGCACCTGCTGCTGGTAAGTTTTGAATCCCGGCTCCAGCGCTTCCTTGAAAGCCACGGCCTTGGCCGCGATCACGTGCATCAGCGGTCCGCCTTGGGTGCCGGGGAATACGAGCGAGTTCAGTTTCTTCTCGATCTCGGGGTTGGCCTTGGCCAGAATGATGCCGCCGCGCGGTCCGCGCAGGGTTTTGTGTGTCGTGGTCGTGGTGACATCGGCGATGGCCACGGGGTTGGGGTAGATGCCGGTGGCAATCAAACCGGCGACATGCGCCATGTCGACAAACAGATAAGCTCCAACCTTGTCGGCGATGCTGCGAAAGCGGGCCCAATCCACCACCCGTGAGTAGGCGGAGAAACCAGCCACGATCATTTTCGGTTTGTGCTCGAGCGCCAGCTGTTCCACTTGGGCGTAATCGATCTCTTCAGTCTTGTCGTTCAGGCCGTACTGCACGGCGTTGTAGATCTTGCCGGAAAAATTGACCTTGGCGCCGTGCGTGAGGTGCCCGCCATGGGCGAGGCTCATGCCGAGAACCGTCTCGCCGGGCTGCATCAAGGCCATGTAGACCGCCGCGTTCGCCTGTGATCCGGAATGGGGCTGGACATTGGCGTAGGCGGCGCCGAACAACTGCTTCGCGCGTTCGATCGCCAAGCGCTCAGCGACATCGACGTATTCGCATCCACCGTAATAACGCTTGCCGGGATAACCTTCGGCGTATTTGTTGGTCAGCACCGATCCCTGAGCTTCCAGCACGCGCGGGCTCGCGTAGTTCTCGGAAGCAATAAGTTCGATGTGATCTTCCTGACGGCGGGCCTCGTTGCGGATGGCGGTCCACAATTCGTCGTCATAGCCCTTGATAGTCATATCTTTGGTGAACATGTAAATCCTGAACTCCTGTAGCTGGCATCCCGCCACACCCCGAACCACCGGCGGTGGGGCTAGGCCGGTCTGAAAAGCGGCCTAGGATATACGATTCGAAGCCTCCTTGCATGGGTAGCTGCAAAGGAAAACCCACAAAAACGGCGGAGAAACTTAGCCCTCCGGCACGTGCCGGAGGGGTGGGGTTTTTACTGCGGCCGCAATCGCACCACGACACCGGCGTCAAAGGGTGTCTGGGTATGCGCGTTCGGAAACGAGGCGTAGTTAGTCCAGATATCACCATTGTCGGCAAAGCTCACGGTGCGCGTGTAAGCGCCGCGCCGCGGCAACCGATAGATGGAAAATACCTTGGTTTTTGGATTCAACCGATAGAGGCTGTCGGAGCCAGAGCCGGTAATCCAGAGATCGCCAGTATAACGGTTGCGCCGGATGCCATACGGAAAGTCACCCGCAATTGGCAACGACAGCCGATCGATCAGCTTGCCAGCCCGCGTGTCGTAGACCGTAATTTTCCCAGAGGCTAGTTCGGGAATCCACAGCACGTCGTCCTTGTCGATCGCCAGGCGCTTGGGCCCGACCCATTGCTCTGGCATGTCCTTCACCACCACTTCCCCAGTGCGCGGGTCGAGCATGCCGAAACGGTTGCCGTGGGTTTCGGTGAACCACAACCGGCCTTTGCTGTCGGCCACCGCAGCATAGAGATGCACGGCTTTCTCAGCCAGGCTCGGGTGCTGCGCCGAGCGATAAACCTTGATGTCGCCGGTCCGGGGATCGAGGCGGCTCAATATCACGCGCGAGAAATGCGTCATCCAGATGCCGCCGTCCGCGTCTTCGTAGATGTAGCGATCGGCATCAACGACGAAATACTGGACGTTGCCGCCCTTCTCGAAACCGGAATAGACCTTGAACTCCTGCGTGTGCGGATTGAAGCGGATCACCTGCTCGGACTTGGTGAAGGTGATCCAGACCATGCCGTCGCGCGTGGTGTCGATCTGATGCGCGCCGCCCGGTTTTCCCGGTGCGACATTCACCGGCAAATCGTAACTCTCGACAACACCGGTATTGATATCCGTGCCATAGAGCTTGTTGCCGAAATAATCCGCGGTCCAGGCTCGGCCCGCGCTGAGCGTCATGTCGTGATAGAAGCCTGTCTTCACGCCCACCGGATACTCGCGGATGTCCGCCTTGGCCGTGGCGAAGTAACGCCCGTGTTTCGGCATCCGGGCGTTGGCCGTGAGCCACTGCGACAATTCTTCGGTATCAAGACGGATGAGGTTGAGATCAAGACCGTCATCGATCTTCTTCATGCGTGCGATCACTTCGCGCCATTCTCCCAGAGACTTGCGGTACGCCACGGGCGGACCATTCTGATGACACGGCGTGCAACCGAGCACCACCTGCCGCCGGATCTCGCCATCGGGCATGAGCGCAATCCAGTCGGCCGAGCGCACCGGCTCGGCCTGCGACAATTCATCCTCAGGATAGATAAAACCTCTGGAACAGCCGGAAATGAGAAGGAGAAATAGAGAGAATCCCAGCAAAGCCTGCGCGCACGCCCGAGCCATCGCCAATACCTCATGTGTGGTGTGATGTCGCTCGCGCTGGACTCGCGGGCGTTTGAATTATTCCATGCCGCTTGGGGCAAATCCAGACGAATCTGACCTGATCATTGGAGCGCCACCATACATTTCTGAGTGAATATGAAAAATATCAGAAAACGGCGAAATCAATTGGTGAGTGCCAGCCTTTTCCCGATCATC
>CAYIQV010000155.1:0-4715 GCA_964365635.1 uncultured Acidiferrobacteraceae bacterium | reverse complement strand
TGGTGATGCTGTTTACGGATGCTGCCTCCATTCGCGATGTACTGTTGTTCCCGCACATGCGCCCGGAGTAAGACAGCGCGCTGTGGAGCCCAATACGAATCCGGTCATTTTCCTGATGGGGCCGACCGCTTCCGGAAAAACCGCCTTGGCGTTGGCGTTGCACGAGCATCTGCCGGTCGAGATCGTCAGCGTGGATGCTTCCCAAGTCTACCGCGGCCTGGATATTGGCACGGCCAAGCCGACGGCGGCGGAGCAGGTGCGGGCGCGGCACCGGCTGATCGATATCCGCGACCCGGCGCAACCCTATTCCGCGGCGGAGTTCTGTGCGGATGCCATCAGGGAGATCGAGGATATCCGGCGCCGCGGCCGGATCCCGCTGCTGGTTGGCGGCCCCATGTTTTATTTCCACGCCCTCGAATACGGGCTGTCTGATCTTCCCTCGGCAGACCCCGATATCCGCGCACGCCTGACGGAAGAAGCGGCACAGATTGGCTGGTATGCCTTGCATCAGCGACTGCAGACCGTTGATCCTGCCGCTGCCGCACGCATCCACCCTAATGATGTGCAGCGCATCCAGCGTGCGCTGGAGATTTTTGAACTGACGGGGCAGCCGCCCAGCGTCCTGAATGAGTCTGCACTACGGACGGTACCGCCATATCGCTTTATCAAAGTTGCTCTTTGGCCTGAGGAGAGAGCATGGTTGCATGACCGCATCGCCAAAAGATTTCAGGCCATGCTGGAACAAGGGCTGGTGGAGGAGGTCGAACGGTTGTATCAGCGTGGAGATTTGACCTTATCCATGCCGTCCGTGCGAACGGTGGGATACCGCCAAGTCTGGGAATACTTGACTAAGAATATCAAGTATTGTGAAATAGCGGAGCAGGCAGCCACCGCCACGAGACAATTCGCTAAACGTCAGATGACGTGGTTGCGCCGCGGCAAGGACGTACACTTTATTAGTAGCGAAATCAGTCCAGAAAAGCCATGCTTGGCCTATCTGGAACAGGAAGTTCCTAAAATACCGCGATAATCGGGTTATACTTCGAAACAGTGGGCCAAACATGGGTCCGGTGATAACTAAAAGTCGCACAACCAGCCGTAAACGAACATAAGAACAGGAGAACTGTCATGAGCCAGCAAAAGGGGCAAGCCTTACAAGACCCTTTCTTGAACACCCTGCGTAAAGAGCATGTTCCCGTCTCCATCTTTCTGGTCAACGGAATCAAGCTGCAAGGGCAAATCGAGTCATTCGATCAATTTGTCGTGTTGCTCAAGAACTCCGTGAGTCAGATGATCTACAAGCATGCCATCTCCACGGTCGTGCCTGGACGCCCGGTGAAGTTCCATATCGAAGGCGCTGACGATACTGACAGCAAAGGTCCTGGAAACGAATAGCTCTGCCTCGTCTGCTGCCCCGGGCGCGCGCCGACGCGAGCGCGCTCTGCTGGTGCAGTTGCGCCTCTCGGGCCACATCGAGCAGGAAGAAATGGAAGAACTGCGGTTGCTGGCCGAGTCGGCGGGCGCCGAGGTTTGTGGAGCTATTTTCGGCAGCCGGCAGGTGCCGGATGCAGCCACCTTCGTGGGCAAGGGCAAGGCAGAGGAAATCCGCGATGTCTGTGTTCAGGAAAACGTGGAAGTCGTCCTGGTTAATCACGCCCTCTCGCCTGCCCAGGAACGAAACCTCGAAAAAATCATTGGCTGTCGCGTGCTGGATCGGACTGGGCTGATTCTCGATATTTTCGCCCAGCGTGCGCGCAGTCACGAAGGCAAACTACAGGTCGAGCTGGCCCAACTTGAACATCTCTCCACCCGTCTGGTGCGCGGCTGGACCCACCTTGAACGCCAGAAGGGCGGTATCGGTCTGCGCGGTCCCGGTGAAACCCAGCTCGAAGTCGACCGGCGGTTGATCCGCGACCGCATCAAGAAACTCAATGAACGGCTGAAGCAGGTATCCGTGCAGCGGCGCAGCCGCCGCCGCGCGCGCCACAAGGTTCCGATTCCCACGGTGTCGCTCGTTGGCTACACCAATGCCGGGAAATCCTCGTTGTTTAACCGGCTGACCGGCGCGGGTGTGTATGCCGCGGATCAGTTGTTCGCCACGCTCGATCCGACCATGCGCCGTGTCGAACTGCCGGGGAAGACCGCTGTGATCCTGGCGGACACGGTAGGATTCATTCGCCATCTGCCACATGACCTGGTGGAGGCATTCAAGTCGACGCTGGAAGAAGTCGCCGAGGCGGATCTGCTGCTGCACGTGGTGGACTGCGGGAACAGCGAGCGGCTTGATCAGATGCAACGTGTCAACGAGGTGCTGGCGGAGATCAGCGCTGACTCGATTCCGCAGATTGTGGTATTTAACAAGATCGATTTAACAGGCGAGACGGCACGTGTCGAGCGCGATAGCGCGGGTAACGTTGCCCGCGTATGGCTTTCCGCCCGGACGGGTGACGGGGTCGATCTTCTGTTGCCGGCGCTGGCCGAGCACTTCCAGCAACAGCACCAGTTGCAGCATCTCGCGCTCCCGCCGGAAGCTGGGCGCCTGCGCGCCAGCCTCTACGAACGTTGCGATGTCGTGACAGAGACGGCGCAGGAGTCGGGCGGCTGGCTGATCGATCTGGCGCTGGACCCCACCCAGCTTGCCTGGCTGCAACGGCAGCCCGATTTCCGTGAGGAATTTCTGCTGGCAAAACCGGCACATGTCCTTGCTCCCACAGGGTCCTGACCCTAAAATGCCGCTTTAGCGGCGATTCAGCGAATCAGCAAAGGAATCATTAATATGGCTTGGAATGAACCCGGCAAGTCCGGGGGTAAAAATCCTTGGGGTCAAGGCAGCAAACCCGGACAGGGTGGGCCGGATCTCGACCAGATCGTCCAGAACATACAACGGAAACTGCGCGGCCTGTTTGGCGGTGCCGGCGGTGGTTCCGGCGGTGGCGCGGGATCGGGATCGGGATCCGCAAACAGTATCGGTTTGGGGCTGATCGTCGTCGTGGCCTTGTTTGTCTGGCTCGCAGCCGGTTTTTATATCGTCAATCAGGGTGAGCGCGGCGTGGTGCTGCGTTTTGGCAAGATGCAGGAAATCACCGACGCCGGCCTGCGCTGGCATCTGCCGTTTCCCGTCGAGAAAGTCGAGAAATTAAACGTCGAGAAAGTTTCCACGATCGAAATCGGTTATCGCAGCAACCGCGGCGGCGGCAAGAGCAAGGTTCCGAAAGAAGCCTTGATGCTGACGGGAGATGAAAACATCATCGATATCGAATTCGCCGTGCAGTACAAGATCAAGGACGCCGCGGAATATCTGTTTAACGTGCGCGACCAGGAAAGCACCATCACCCAGGCCACGGAATCCGCGGTACGTGAAATCGTGGGCAAGAGCACGCTCGATTTTGCGCTGACGGAAGGACGCGATCAGGTGGCGCGCAGCGCCCGTGATCTGTTGCAGCAGATTCTCGACAAGTATAAAACTGGCGTGCAGATCGTGACGGTCGAGACGCAGAAGGCGCAGCCACCCGATGAGGTCAAGACAGCATTCGATGACGCCGTGAAAGCGCGCGAGGACGAACAGCGCCTGAAGAACGAGGCCGAGGCCTACGCCAACGACGTAATCCCCCGTGCGCGCGGTGGCGCGGCGCGTCTCATGCAAGAGGCGGAAGGTTACAAGGCGAGCGTGACTTCACGCGCCGAAGGCGATGCGCGGCGATTTTCGCAGGTCGCCACGGAATACGTGAAGGCGCCCTCGGTGACGCGCGAGCGCATGTATATCGAAACGATGGAGCATGTGTTGTCGAGCACGACCAAGATATTCATCGACCAGAAGGCCGGCAATAACATGATTTACCTGCCACTCGATAAATTGATGCCCATGCATGAAACCGCGGATACGACGGTACAGGCACCGCCCCTTCTGGACACGGGAGTCACGGAGCCACTGCTTAAAGGCGCCGCCCCGCGCGGCCGTACCGATCAGCGTAACCGGGGGACGACACGATGAACCAGACGAAACTGCTGGCCCTGTTGGGCATTGTTTTTCTTGTCGCGGTCACCGTCAATTCCACTATTTATACCGTGGATGAGCGACAGAAGGTCATCATCGCCAGGTTCGGCCAGGTGTTGCGCTACGACGATAAGCCGGGCATTCATCTGAAGAGCCCATTTCTGGATGACGCGCGTTACTTCGATTCACGAATTCTCACCCTGGATGCGGAACCGCAGCCATTCCTGACCATGGAAAAGAAATACGTGGTCGTGGATTCGTTCCTCAAATGGCGCATCAACGACGCCCTCAAGTATTATCTGACGGTAGGTGGACAGGAATTCGATGCCCGCCGTCGTCTGGAACAGGTCGTCAACAGCGGGTTGCGCGATGAGTTCGGCAAGCGCACCGTGGCCAATGTCATTTCGACCGACCGGCAAAAGATCATGGAACTCCTGACGGTGAACACCGACAAGGAGGCGCGCAAGTTCGGTATCGAAGTGCTGGATGTGCGTATCCAGCGCGTGGATTTGCCGGATGAGGTGAGCCAGTCGGTCTACCAGCGCATGAAGGCCGAACGGTCGCGCATC
Organism: uncultured Acidiferrobacteraceae bacterium; assembly: GCA_964365635.1. Taxonomy (GTDB): domain Bacteria; phylum Pseudomonadota; class Gammaproteobacteria; order Acidiferrobacterales; family Sulfurifustaceae; genus Sulfuricaulis. The sequence continues at coordinate 152 of CAYIQV010000155.1, read as the reverse complement.
GCCAACGAGCTGCGCGCACAGGGCGCGGAAGCGGCGGAAAAGATACGCGCGGATGCGGAACGCAAGCGCGAGATACTGCTGGCGGACGCCTATCGCCAGGCGGAAAAGATCCGTGGCGAAGGCGACGCCAAGGCGACCTCGGTGTACGCGGG
>CAYIQV010000154.1:0-4720 GCA_964365635.1 uncultured Acidiferrobacteraceae bacterium | reverse complement strand
TGTGCCCGGCGAATGGCCGGGACTTGATGAACACGTTGCCGAGCGGCAGCCCGAGCATGAGTTTCAGTTGGTTGCGTGCGGATTCGAGCCGGGTTGCAGCCTGTTCGCGCTGCGATTGCACGGCGGCAAGGTCGACCTCGGCCGTGAGTTTGTCGGAAACGACGATACGCCCTTCGCGCGCCAGTTGTCTGGTGGTGCGCGCGTGTTCCTGTGCTGCTTTGGCGCCGTCTTCGGCAATCACGAGCCCGTCTTGTGCGGCCAGCACGTTGAGATAGGCATGCCGGGTCTGGAAGGCCGTGACCTCGCGTGCGCGTTCGTATTGCAGCCCGGCATTCTTTTTCATTTCCTCGGCGCTGGCGGCCGTGGCCGAGAGTCGTCCGCCGCTGTACACCGGGAAGCGCAGCGCGAGTTGCGTCATATGCAGGTCACTGGTGCCGGGGTGGTTGAGTCGTGCCGGGTCAAAATCCGCCGTGGTGACGCGCTGTTGATTGAGCTTGTCGGCGAAGGCATCGAGCGGGTTGTTGCTGGCGCGGGCGCTGTAGGAAACACCCAGGCTGGGCAGGCGCGCGCCGGCCGCCGTTTGGGCGCGCCCGCCCGCGGCCGCGACCTGCTCGCGCACGGCCAGCAGATCCGGATTGTGTTCCAGGGCGTATTGAACCGCCTGATCCAGGTTGAAGGATTCAGCCCATGCAGCGGGGGTCAGGCCAAGACCAAAGCAAAAGGCAGCGATCAGGATAATTCGGAACGGCATGCGACTCTCCAGGATTGTTGTTGCTTCTCCCCATCCCCCTGGTTAAGAACGTAGCCCTGCTTCGCTCGTCTTGATATATGAGTATCTTATGTTACGGCGGACAGCCGCATAAATACGGACACGGCGGTCAAAAATCAATGATCCCCGTCAAATCAGAAGGGTTTGACCACCGTAAGGATGACCCCGGCCACCAGTATCAGGGTCGGGAATTCGTTGAGCCAGCGGTAAAACACGTGTCCGTGGGTGTTGCGGTCGTGTTTGAAGTCGAGCATCAGTTTGGCGCAATAAATGTGGTACAGGACAAGCACGATGACGAGGGCGAGCTTCGCGTGCAGCCAAGCCCCGGTAATGCCGTAACCGAGCCACAACCACAGGCCGAACACGATAGTCAGGATGCCGCCCGGCGTCATGATGCCGTAGAAAAGTTTGAGCTCCATGATCTTGAAACGTTCGCCGCCTTCCTTGTCCGTGGCGGTGCTGTGGTACACGAACAGGCGCGGCAGGTAGAACAGCCCCGCGAACCAGGTAACAACAAAAATAATATGCAGGGATTTGATCCAGAGCATTATCGGTTGTTCTTCCAATTATTTTTGGCTAAGCGATTTAAGGATGATACGCCGCGCCCGGGTGATATCCAATCTTCCGGTTTGCGAATAGGCAATGGTGCCGTCGCGGTTGATGACAAAGGCCGCCGGGATGTAGGGCACGCCACCGAAGGCGCGCGTCACCTTGCCGTCCAAATCCAGGGCAACGGGATAGGGGAGGTGATGGCCTGCGGCAAAATTCTGTACCTGCGTCGGCGGGTCGTAGGGCATGGCGACCGCGATGAGCTCGAACCCTTGCGGGTGCAGATCCTTATATAGCCGGATCAGGTCCGGCAGTTCCTCGACACAGGGCGGGCAACTCGTGGCCCAGAAACTCACCAGCACCGGCCGTCCGCGCAGCGCGCTCAGGGAAATTTTCCGGCCATCGAGCAGAGTGAACTCCACCTCCGGCGGGGTTTCGGTTCCGGCGTGGGGCAGCCATGTCGCGACCACGGCGGCGAGGGCGACGACCATGGCCCAGATCGCCAGCGTGGTCGCGCGTTTTTTCAGTGCCGTTTTCAGTCTCATATCAGACAAACAGTTCGAGCAGGTTGTTGAGATACCGCCGGCCTGCGGGCGTCGGGCGGATAGTCTGTGTATCCCATTCGATCAGGCCCTTGCTTTCGGCGAGCGACAAAGGCTTCTCGCAGACTGACAACGGCAACCCCGCACGCTCCTGAAAAAGCGGCGTGGGAAATCCGTCTGTGAGGCGCAGGGCATTCAGCATGAATTCGGTAATCACATCCGCACGCGACAGTTTTTGCTCGGTACTGAGGGCCGCCGCCGTGCCCGCCTTTTCCAGGTAGCTCTTCGGCGGTTTAACCCGTGCGAGGCGGGTGATTCCACTGGCATCGGTGATCTTGGCATGGGCCCCGGCGCCGATACCAAGGTAATCGCCGAAGCGCCAGTAGTTGAGATTATGCCGGCATTGGTTTTCCGGTCGCGCGTAGGCCGATACTTCATATTGCCGGTAACCGTGCTCGGCGAGCAGACCCTGTAGCTGATCCTGCATATCCGCGATGGTGTCGTCGTCCGGAAGTTGCGGCGGGCGCGCATGAAACAGCGTGTTGGGCTCAATCGTCAGTTGATATGCCGACAGATGCGAAGGTCCCATGGCAATCGCCGTGCGCAGGTCCGCCAACGCCTGCTCAACGGTTTGCCCCGGCAGGCCGAACATGAGATCGAGATTGAAGTTGTCGAAACCCGCCGCCGCGGCGGCCTCGGCGGCACGCAATGCTTCCTCGCGTCCATGGATACGACCGAGTGCCTTCAGTTTTTCCGGCTCGAAACTTTGAATACCCATGGACAGGCGGTTGACCCCCGCTTCGCGGAAGCCCTTGAAGCGTTCGAGCTCAACCGTTCCCGGGTTCGCCTCCAGCGTGATTTCGATTTCCTGGTTCAACGTCAAGCGTGCCCGCAGTCCCGACAACAGACGGTCGATTGCCTCAGGCGAAAACAGGCTCGGCGTGCCGCCGCCGATAAACACGGAATGGATCGGCCGCCCCCAGACTCTGGGCAGATCCAGTTCCAGATCGCGCAGCAGCGCATCGACATATTCCTTTTCCGGAATGTTGCCACCGGCCTCATGCGAGTTGAAATCGCAGTACGGACATTTGCGCACGCACCACGGGATATGGACGTAGAGCGACAGCGGCGGCAGCGAGGCGAAGGTAAACATCGTTGAATACAGACCGGGACAAAAAACGATTATACCAGCTTTGCCTCTAGGCCCTCGGGCTGGGCGCGACCACGGCCTTGGGCTTGGCCGTGCTGACAAGCACCACGCCCAGCAAGATCACGACCATCCCCGCGAGTTGTGTGCCATTCAGCGTTTCTCCCAGCACGAACCAGCCCAGCGCCACGGCAATCGCGGGGTTGATGTAGGCATAGGTACCGAGCAGCGCGGGGCTCACCTCATGCAGCAACCACATGTACGCCGCGTACGCAAAGCACGAGCCAAAGACGATGAGATAGGCCAAGGCCATCCACGCCGCCGGCGAACCGTGCCAGCGCGCGGTTTCGTTGCCGGCCAGCCCGATGAGGCAAAAAACAATCCCGGCCACGAGCGACTGCATGGCCGCGATCATGAGCGGCGGGGTCGTGAGCCGGCTGCGCTTGGCGTAGATCGACCCCGCGGCCCAGGCGGGTGCGGCCATGAACACGGCAAACTGCGCCCAGAAGTTTTCGAGGGTAAAGCCGTTCTGCGGCAACAGCAGCAGCGCCGCGCCGAAGAAGCCGATGGCCAGCCCGAGCACGGTGTGGCGCGAGAGTTGTTGCCCCTGCGACCCGAGCACGCCGAACCCCGCGAGCCACAGCGCCGTGGTGGCGACGATCAGCGCCGCCTGGTTGGACGGCACCCACTGCTCGCCCCAGACCACCAGCCCATTCGCGCAGACCAGCATGAACAGCGCTGTGATCGCGATGGTGCGCCATTCGCGAAAATGCACAGGGAATTTCTGGCCGCTCAAGCGCGCATACAACGCCAGCAGCACACCAGCCACGGCAAAGCGCGCACCGGCGAACAGCGCTGGCGGCAGTGTCTGCACGCCGACGCGGATGGCGAGATAGGTCGAACCCCAGATGATATAAACCGCGGCGAAGGAAAGGATGACTTTCCAGCGCCAAGTGGGGTCGTGTTTCATCGATTTATTTTACTTCTTTGTCGAATCGACTGCGGCGATATTCACTTCCTGGATTCCCGCATTCGCGGGAATGACGACGGCATTATGGGGCGCAGCGCACGCTACAGATGCGTATGCCCCAGTGCTGCGACCAACGCTCGTAATGCTTGCCCGCGATGACTTAGTTTGTTTTTCACTTCCGGAGGCAGTTCCGCGGAGGAACAGTTGTGTGTTGGCACGAAGAAAATCGGGTCGTAGCCGAAGCCATTACTGCCGCGCGGCTCGAATAAAATGCGCCCCTCCCAGGTTCCCTGACAGATGACCGGCGTGGGATCGAATTCGTGGCGCAGATACACCATCAGGCACTGGAAGCGCGCGGTACGTTCCTCCTCCGCGACGGCCGCGAGATCAGTGAGTAGCTTGCGCAGGTTTTGTTCGTCGCTTGCGCCTTTCCCGGCGAAGCGTGCTGAATAGATACCGGGTGCGCCATTCAGGACATCCACCTCAATGCCGGAGTCGTCGGCGATGGCAGGCAGGCCGGTAAGGCGCGAGGCGTTGCGTGCTTTAAGCAGCGCGTTTTCCACGAACGTCAAGCCGGTTTCTTCCGCCTCCGGCACGCCGAATTCCGATTGCGGCTTTACCGTCAGGTGCAGTCCGGCGAGCATCTGGTTGATCTCGCGCACCTTGCCAGGGTTGTTCGATGCCAGAACTATATTTTTTGTCATTTTGGAAAAAATGAATAGACAGGATTTACAGGATTAACA
>CAYIQV010000153.1:1883-4759 GCA_964365635.1 uncultured Acidiferrobacteraceae bacterium | reverse complement strand
GGAAGAAGTGGCTTACGTGCCCAAGCAGGAATTGCTGGCCATCGAAGAGTTCGATGAGGAGCTGATCGATGAATTGCGTAATCGCGCGCGCGATCTGCTGCTGACGCGCGCCATCGCCCAGGAAGAGAAGATCAGCCAGGCCCAGCCGGCCCAGGACCTTCTGGAGATGGATGGCATGGACGAGCACACGGCGCATCTGCTTGCTTCCCATGGCATCAAGACCATGGAGGAGCTCGCGGAGCAGGCGGTGGACGACCTGCTGGAGATCGAAGGTATGACCGAGGCACGGGCCAAGCAGCTCATCATGACCGCACGGGCGCCATGGTTTGTTGAAAAGTAAAGTTTAAGGAATCCGGCTTCAACGCAGGGCATTGAATGACACAGATCACGGTTAAGGGTTTCGCGGAACAGATCGGCATTACGCCGGATATATTGCTGCGCCAACTGTCAGAGGCCGGGGTTGACGCCAAGCAGGTGGAAGACACCTTGTCTGACGAGGAGAAGGAGAAACTGTTTCAGTTTCTGCGGTCGACACACGGGGCCGACGATGAGGGCGGGGCCAGGAAGAAAATCACACTCAAACGCAAATCCACCACGCAAGTCGTGCAGAGCACCCGTACCGGCAGCACCCGCACGGTGCAGGTGGAAGTGCGCAAGAAGCGCACTTTTGTTAAACGTGCCGCCGTCGATGAGACGTCCGCCGTAGCGGAAGAAGCCGAGGCCGTTGCGGAACCGGTCGAAGTGGCCGCGCCGGCCCCGATCGCTGAAAAAATACCCGTTGTCGAGCCAACCCCGGCTGCCGCCGCACCGACGACCGCTGAAAAGGTGGCGGCCCCGGTGCCTGCCGCGAAGCCAGCCCCGGAGAAGGAGGTCAAAAAGCCGCACAAGTTCGAGAAGGGCAAGAAAGGCCGGCCGGGAAAGCCAGGGGAACAGGATCGCGGCGAGTTGCATTTGGCCGCGGGCAAGAAAATACGGCGCAAGGTAAAGCTGGTGGCCAAAAGAGCGGTCGTCACCAGCATTACCGGCCAGCACGCATTCGAGAAACCCACGGTGCCCATCGTGCACGAAGTAGCGCTGCCGGAGACCATCACGGTTGCCGAATTGGCACAGAAGATGTCGATCAAGGCAGCGGAAGTCATCAAGACGCTTATGAAAATGGGCAGCATGGTGACCATCAACCAGGTACTGGACCGTGATACCGCGACACTCGTGGTCGAGGAACTGGGTCATGTGGTCAGGGAAGCCAAGCCGACTTCACCGGAAGAGCTGTTGGCGATCTCGGCGGCGGCAGGGGTGGATGCCGAGCCGCGTCCGCCAGTGGTGACCGTCATGGGTCACGTCGACCACGGCAAGACCTCGCTGCTTGATTACATCCGCAAGGCCAAGGTCGCGGCCGGCGAGGCCGGCGGCATCACCCAGCATATCGGCGCCTATCACGTGGAAACCCCGAAAGGCGTCATAACTTTCCTCGACACACCCGGTCATGAGGCCTTCACTGCCATGCGTGCCCGCGGCGCCAAGGCAACCGACATCGTGATTCTGGTGGTGGCCGCCGACGACGGCGTCATGCCGCAGACGGTGGAAGCGGTGCATCACGCGCGTACCGCCAAGGTGCCGCTCGTGGTGGCGGTGAACAAGATCGACAAACACGAGGCGCAGCCAGACCGCGTGCGTCAGGAATTGCTCACGCATGAAGTGGTTCCCGAAGAACTGGGTGGCAGTGAAATTTTTATCAATGTTTCAGCCAAGACCGGCGAAGGCATCGATAAACTGCTGGACGCGATATTGCTTCAGGCCGAGGTGCTGGAACTGAAGGCGCCCAGAACCGGACCGGCGACGGGTCTGGTTGTGGAGGCGCGGCTCGACAAGGGTCGTGGCCCGGTGGCGACCGTGCTGGTGCAGCGCGGATTGTTGCAAAAGGGCGATGTCATCCTGGCCGGACGTGAGTTCGGGCGCGTGCGCGCCATGCTCGATGAAAAAGGACGCTCCGTAAAAGAGGCCGGACCTTCGATCCCGGTTGAAATCCAGGGCCTGTCCGGCGTGCCGCGCGCGGGCGATGAGGTGGCGGTGGTGGAGTCCGAGCGCAAGGCGCGCGAGATCGCGCTTTACCGCCAGGGCAAGTTCAAGGACGTGCAGCTCGCGCGCCAGCAGGCGGCGAAGCTCACGAACGTATTCGATCAGCTGAAGGAAAGCGAAGAGGCGAAGCCGCTCAATCTGATTATCAAGGCCGACGTGCAGGGCTCGGTCGAGGCGCTGACCACCTCGCTCGAAAGGCTCTCTACCCCGGAGGTCAGGGTCAAGGTGATCCATGGCATGGCCGGCGGTATTACCGAATCGGACGTGAATCTGGCGGTGGCCTCGAACGCCGTCATCATCGGCTTCAACGTGCGTGCCGATGGCACGGCGCGCCGGTTGATCGAGCATCAGGGCGTGGACGTGCATTACTACAGCGTCATCTATGAAGCAGTGGACGAGGTCAAGGCCGCCATGAGCGGGATGCTCAAGCCGCAGTTCAAGGAGCAGCTGCTGGGTCTGGCCGAGGTACGCGACGTGTTCCGCTCTCCCAAGATGGGCGCGGTCGCCGGTTGTTTCGTGGTCGAGGGTTCGGTGCGTCGCAATCGCCCGATCCGTGTGTTGCGCGACAATGTCGTGATTTTCGAAGGCGAACTCGAATCGTTGCGCCGCTTCAAGGACGATGTGGGCGAAGTGAAGGCCGGGCTCGAATGCGGTATTGCCGTCAAGAACTACAACGACGTGAAGGCGGGTGACCAGATCGAAGTGTACGAGAAGGTTGAAGTTCCCCGGACTCTATAAATATTTTGTAACCGCGGATGAACGCAGATTAACGCGGATAAGAAGATTCTTTGTTTTTTTTG
>CAYIQV010000153.1:0-1873 GCA_964365635.1 uncultured Acidiferrobacteraceae bacterium | reverse complement strand
TCATTAATTAATCAAGACTTTCCTTAATCCTGTCTATTGGTCATCCTATAATCTCCGGTACGTCGCATCATGCACAAAGAAACCAACCGGCCACAGCGTGTCGCGGAACTGATCAAGCGCGAGCTTGCCATGATGATTCCACGCGAACTGGACGACCCGCAGGCACACCGGATTACGCTCACCGGAGCGGAGGTGTCGCGCGATTTTTCTACCGCCAGAATCTATTTCTCCCTGATGGGGGACGTGACGCAGGCAAAACAAGCGACCAAAAAACTCAATCAGGCCGCGGGCTTCCTGCGGCATATTCTTATGGGACGTCTTACGCTGCGCACGGTGCCGGCACTCCGGTTCATTTTCGACGAATCCGTGGAACGCGGTGCGCGCATCGACAGCCTTATTGATAAGGCCATCGCGCAGGACAAGCCCGGCAAGGACTGATGGTGCGTACGCGCCGTAACTGTTCGCCGGTGAGCGGCGTGCTGCTGCTCGACAAGCCCGTGGGGTTTACGTCGAACCAGGCATTGCAGATCGCCAAGCGGCTGCTCAATGCCTGCAAGGCCGGACACACGGGCAGTCTCGATCCCATTGCCACGGGATTGTTACCCTTGTGCTTTGGCGAGGCCACCAAGCTCTCGCAGTTTCTGCTCGATGCCGACAAGCGTTATTGGGCGATATTCCGGCTGGGTGTGAGCACGACCACCTATGACAGCGAGGGCGAGGCGACGGCGACCCGACCCGTGACGGTCGGCCGGCACGAAATTGAGCAGGCCCTGACCCATTTTCGGGGCGATATCGAACAGGTGCCGCCGATGTATTCCGCCATCAAGCGCAACGGCGAGGCGCTCTACAAGCTGGCGCGCGCCGGGATCGAGGTCGAGCGCGAACCGCGGCAGGTGCGGGTACACGAGTTGCGCTTGCTGGATTTTCAGGGCGATGAGCTGACGCTGGAAGTCGCCTGCTCCAAGGGCACCTATATCCGCAGTCTGGCGTACGATCTGGGTGAGCGGCTCGGCTGCGGGGCCCATGTAATCCAGTTGCGCCGTCTGGCCATCGGGGACATCCACGTCGATCAGGCGGTGCGCCTGGATACGCTGGAGGCCATGGAGAGTCCCGGAGCGCGGGCTGCCCGGTTGCTGCCGGCGGACAGCGTCCTGGGGTATATGCCGGCCGTACACCTGACACCGCTCGCGACCCATTATCTGCGTCAGGGGCAGGCGGTTTCGGCCAAACATAGCGGTGTCCCGGGCGACTGGCTGCGGTTGTACGAAGGCGACAGCCGTTTTCTCGGTATGGGGCAGGTCCTGGACGATGGCCGCGTGGAGCCACGGCGGTTGTTGGCCGAAAAGACCTGATTTCCAGGGGAGGCGGTCCCGTTAACTGGGTAATTAATCTTGTCGGCCGGGTTGAGGCCGGATGCCCCCGCAGGTAGAATACGCGCCCTTCAAAGTCATTTTAAACAGTGAAACGAGGTAGGAATTAATGGCCGTCACCGCTCAGTCAAAGGCTAAAGTCATGCAGGATTACCGGACCCATGAGGGAGATACCGGCTCGCCGGAAGTTCAGGTGGCCCTGCTGTCCAAGCACATCGAAGATTTATCCACCCATTTTCAGACGCACCCGAAGGATCATCATTCCCGCATCGGGCTCCTGAAGATGGTCAACCAGCGTCGCAAGCTGCTGGACTATTTGAAAACGGAAGATGGCGACCGCTATCGTTCCTTGATCGAGCGGCTCGGGCTGCGCAAGTAATTTATTTTTTTTGTAAAGGTAAACCCCGGCTCAGCCGGGAGACTCACCGAGATTCGGTCCAGGCAGGGACCGCAGAAAAATATATCCCCCTTCTCCCTTCAAGGGGGAAGGAGAAAAAATCCGC
>CAYIQV010000152.1:0-4816 GCA_964365635.1 uncultured Acidiferrobacteraceae bacterium | reverse complement strand
TGGCGAGGTCGAGATCGAAATCCATGTGCTGCTCGCACTTGCGCAACACGTAGAAAAATCGCGCTGCGTCGTTGCCGACCTCGTGGCGCAATTCCCGCAGCGTGACAAATTCGCCGCTGCGCGTAGACATCTGCATGCGTTCGCCGCCTTTATAAAGAATGGCGAACTGCACCAGCAGCACTTGCAGCTTATCCGGGTTGTCGCCGATGGCGGCGAGCGCCGCCTTCACGCGCGGCACGTAGCCGTGGTGGTCCGCGCCCCAGATGTCGATGACGCGGTCGAAACCGCGTTCGAGTTTGTCCATGTGATAGGCGATGTCGTGCGCGAAATAGGTTTTCTGGCCGTTGTCGCGCACCACCACGCGGTCTTTTTCGTCGCCGTAGTCGGTGGAACGGAACCAGAGCGCGCCGTCTTTTTCGTAGACATGCCCGCTTTTCTGCAGACGCTCGATGGCGCGCTCGGCGGCGCCGTTCTCGATGAGCGAGCGTTCCGAGAACCACTGATCGTAGGTCACGCCGAATTCATTCAGGTCCTGGCGAATGTCATCGAGAATGACATTGAGACCGAGATCGAACACCTTGCGGTAGGCCGCCGCGCCGAGCAGCGATTTGGCGCGCTCGATGATGGCATCGATGTGTTTTTCCTTGTCGCCGCCCTGCGGTTCATCGGCGGGCACGCCGTCGAAAATTTTGGTGGCGGCGTGCTGATAGGCCGCTCCGTTTTCGCGGTGCAGCGTAGCGCCGATGTCATAGACGTAGTCGCCCTTGTAGCCGTTGCTCGGGAAAGTGAATTTTTCCCCGCACAGTTCGAGATAGCGCAGCCACACGCTGGTCCCGAGGATATCCATCTGCCGGCCGGCGTCATTGATGTAGTACTCACGATGCACCTTGAAGCCCACGGCATCGAGCAGGTTCGCGAGCGTCGCGCCGTAGGCCGCGCCGCGCCCGTGGCCGACATGCAACGGGCCCGTGGGGTTGGCCGAGACGAACTCCACCTGCACCGGCCGCCCCTGGCCCGCGCGGCTGCGGCCATAGGCCTTGCCGGCATCGAGGATTTCCCGGATGACATCGTGAAAGGCGCTGGGCGTTAAAAAGAAATTGATGAAACCGGCGCCGGCGATTTCCACCTTGGCCACCTTGCTCGACGCCGGCAGGGCCTTCACGAGCTTTTCCGCGATCTCGCGCGGCTTGGCGCGTATGACCTTGGCCAGCACCAGCGCGAGGTTGCTGGCGAAGTCGCCATGTTCCTTGGACTTGGTGTGGTCGACGGTGATCGACACACCGTGGTCGTGCGGGATCGCGCCGGTGGCCTGGAGCCCGGCGAGGGCGGAGACCAGCAGGTTTTCGAGTTCGTGTTTCAAGGGCGATTAAGGGCCGCGTTCAAGGGACGCCGATTCTACCGGTCCGGGTGCGTCCGGAGAAGCCGCAAAACAGGCTTATTTCTTGTCGTCGCTGCGCCGGCGCGGGAGGTGGCAAAGCGGCACGTAGTAGCGGCTGACCGGGTCGTTGACGGTCTTTTCGAGTTGTTCAAAGACGGGCAGGGCCTCTTTGAGGTGGCCGGAATGGAACAGCCCGTAGGCCTTGGCAAAATCGTCGAGCCAACCCAGGTGCGGGTAGTCCTCTTTGCAGATCAGTTCGTAGATGCGCACGGGTTCGTTGCGCCCGCGCACGCGGGTCACGTCGATCTCGCGCATGGTGGGGAACTCATCCTTTACCTGGTGGTAGGTGAATTCGCTCAGCAGGATATGGGTGCCGTAGACCTTGTTCATGCCCTCGATGCGCGAGCCCAGGTTCACGGCGTCGCCGATGACGGTGTAGTCGAAGCGCGTCTGCGAACCCATGTTGCCGACGATCATAGGTCCGGTGTTGATGCCGATGCCGATGTCGAGGACCGGGTGGCCAGTGCGTTTCCACTGTGTCTGCAATTCGCGCAGCGCCGTCATCATGCCGAGTGCCGTGCGGCAGGCAAGCTTGGCGTGGTCCGGGCGGTGGATGGGCGCGCCATACACGGCCATGATGGCGTCGCCAATGTATTTGTCGAGCAGGCCGTCGTTCTGGAACACCTTGTCGGTCATTTCGGTCAGGTAGACATTCAGCAGTTTCACCAGTTCTTCGGGCGAAAGGGTCTCGGCCATGGTGGTGAAACCGCGGATGTCGGAGAACAGCACCGTGAGTTCGCGTTTCTCGCCGCCGAGGCTCAGCTTGGTGATGTCGCGCGTGATTTCATCGATAACCTTGGCCGGCACGTAATGCTGGAAGGCGGACTTGATGTGCAGTTTTTCCTTCTCGGTGGTGAAGTACTTGATGACGGTGGTGACCATGAACAGCAGCAGCAGGAGCAGCGTGGGATAGACCACGTTGACCCAGATGAATTGCGTGCGGAAGAAATGGGTGGCGGCGCCGACGTAAACCGCAATCAGTACCGCGATCAGTATGGCGGCGTTGCGTACCCCGAGGCGGGGCAGCGCCAGGCTGAGCGCCGTCCCGAGACTCAGGAGCATGATCATGTCGAGGGCGAACATCCAGCCCGGACGGTGGATGAAGTTTCCATGCAGCAGGTTCTGCATGATCGTGGCGCGGATTTCCACTCCCGGAAACGCCGAGCCGTAGGGGGTGACGCGGATATCGCCGATGCCCTTGGCGGTGGCGCCGATGAGCACGATCTTGCCTTTGAGTTCCTTGGCACCGACCCGGCCCGCGAGGATGTCGGCGATGGCATAGGTGGGGAAGGTTTTTTCCGGACCGTAATAGTGGATCAGCGCGCGCCCGTATTCGTCGGTGGCGATGGTCCGCTCACCCAGCGACAGCGACTCGATGCCATATTCGCTGGTGTGCAACGTGAGCCCCGGCGCGCCCGTGAATGCGCGTACGGCTTGCACATCGGCGGCGGGGAAGAAAAGACCTTGGTAGCGCATGACGAGCGGCGCCCAGCGCAGTGTGCCGTCGGTATCCGGCATGCTGTTGATGTGGCCGGTGTAGTGCGAAACATTTTGTAATTCCGGCAGGTTGACGATCAGTCCCTTCGGTTCCGCCATCGGGAAATCCAGCTTGCCGCTGCCGCTGTCCTTGATGAGCGAGATGGCCTGGTTCTTTACGCTGGCGAGGGCGCGCTTTACCTCCGCGGCCGACAGGTGCCGGGTTTCATCCTCGGACATGAGAAACACCATGCTGAGGATGATCTTGTGGCGGCGCGCAATGGTCTGGCTCAGGGTGGAATCCGTGGCCAGCGCCTGTTTGATGGACGTGTACGGGCTGGTTTTAGCCGAATAGCCGCCCTCAGTTTCCAACCGCTCGATGCGTTCGAGGACCTGCCGGTTTTCCGCCTCGGAAAAGAAAACATCGAACGCGATGACGCCGGCCCCGGCCTTGTCGAGCCGGTCGACAATGCGGGCGATGACGTGGCGGCTCCACGGCCAGCGGCCGAGTTCGTTGAGGCTTTTTTCATCGATGGCGGCGATGGCGACATCGCTGGCCGTGAGCTGTTCGCGCGCGCTCAGCAGGCGCATGTCGTAGGTCTTGAGCTCAAGCAGGTCCAGCAGGCGGACGCCGAGAAAATACAGGACCAATACCGCCAAGGTGACGATGAAACTGGCGGTTCTGGCCGACAGTGTCGTCGGTATGAATTTTGATGCTAGATTTAGCATTAAACGTGCACCACGCCAAGGATCAGGGGTTGGCATGAATAATTGGTTCTTCTCCGAAGTCTAGTGACAAATCCGCGGCCTGTCGAAAACCACGTGCACGCGGTGGGGTAAGGAATTCGAATGCTGTTTTCACGTGTGAGGCCGGATGCGCATCAAGACAACCACTGAAATAAGAAACGCCGAGGGTGAGGCGAGACAGCACCGGGCGGACCTGGAACGCATGTCGCTATTCAGCGGCGCGGATCTCCACTCCATCGAGGGCCTGCTCGACTCCTGTTCGGTGCGCGCGCTGCAAGCGGGTGAAATCCTGATTGAGGCGGGAAAGCCCAATCGCACGCTTTATCTCCTGCTCTCGGGACGCCTGCGCATTCATCTTGATTCACCCGACAGTCAACCCGTGTGCCTGCTTGAGGTCGGCGAGAGTGTGGGTGAGCTTTCTGTCATCGACCAGAAACCGGCCTCGGCATTCGTGGTGGCCGACGCGCCATCGCGCGCACTGGAGGTTGATCACGATCTCTTCTGGGCCTTGGCAAACGCATCGCACGCAATCGCCAGCAACATGCTGGTCACGCTGGCCCAGCGCCTGCGCGCCAACAATTCCGCGATTACGGAAAGCCTCGAACTGCAACGCTTGTACAAGCGCCACGCCACCATTGATCAGCTCACCGGCCTGCATAACCGCCGGTGGCTGGACGATGTGCTGCCGCGCCAGATGAAACGCAGTTCCATGAACGCATCTCCCCTGTCGCTCATGATGGTCGATGTCGATCATTTCAAAAAATTCAATGACAACTTTGGGCACTTGGCCGGTGACCAGGTTCTTTATGCCGTCGCGCAGGCCATGTTGAAGTGCGTGCGCCCCACCGACATGCTGGCGCGTTTTGGCGGAGAAGAGTTTGTGGTGCTGCTCACCGATACCGATATGGAAGGGGCCAAGATCGTCGCGGAACGCATTCGTCAGGGCGTGGCTAGTACCATCGTGAAGATGGCCGATGCGAGTCAGTTGCCTTCTGTCACGGTTTCGCTGGGGCTGGCGCAGATGGCGCCGTCTGCCAGTGTGGAAACGCTGCTCACGGCTGCGGATGAGGCGCTGTATCGCGCCAAGGCAAAAGGACGTAACTGTTTTTCGGAATAATTCGAAAACGTGTTTAATCTTTTCGGTCGGCCTGGCCG
>CAYIQV010000151.1:0-4831 GCA_964365635.1 uncultured Acidiferrobacteraceae bacterium | reverse complement strand
CAAACGTGGCTTCCCGTTTCTTCAGGCATAACGAGGCCCGGTGACCGAGATCGTGGCCCTCTTCGGGAGTTACCCCACGGCCTTCCCCTGGCTCGCCGGCCTCCTTGGTCTTCTCATTGGCAGCTTTCTGAATGTCGTTATTCACCGTTTTCCCGTCATTCTGGAACGAAAGTGGCGAGAGCAGTATCAGGAACTCACCCCCGACCATCCGCCTGAGAGCAAGGCTGTTGAACGCTTCGACCTGATATTTCCCGGCTCACGCTGCCCTCACTGCGGCCATCACATCGGTGCACTTGAAAACATTCCGGTGCTCAGTTTTTTATGGCTCGGGGGAAAGTGCGCTGCGTGCCAGCAACCCATTTCCCGGCGCTACCCGGCCGTGGAACTGGTTACCGCTTTGCTGTCGGCCTTCGTTGCGTGGCATTTTGGCTTTGGTGCGCCGGCGTTGGCCGGTCTTATTCTCACCTGGTCACTGGTGGCATTGGCCTTCATTGACTACGACACACAATTGCTCCCGGACGACATCACCCTGCCACTGCTGTGGCTGGGGTTGTTTGTAAATATCACCGGCACCCTGACACCGCTTTCTTCTGCCGTCATTGGCGCCATGGCCGGTTATGTTTCCTTATGGCTGGTGTATCAGATTTTCAGACTGGTCACGGGCAAGGAAGGAATGGGGTATGGCGACTTCAAGCTGTTTGCGGCTCTCGGGGCCTGGCTCGGCTGGCAAAGCCTGCCTCTCATTATCCTGGCCTCTTCACTCCTGGGCGCCATCGTCGGTATTACCTTTATTCTGTTTTTTGGGCGTGACCGTCACCTTCCGATTCCGTTCGGGCCGTTCTTGTGTCTGGCCGGGTGGATCGCCGCACTGTGGGGCGATTCCATCACCCGGCTTTATCTGCAACTGGCGCGGATCACGGTCTGAGATACCCAATGTTGCGGGTCGGCGTTACCGGTGGCATCGGCAGTGGCAAATCCACGGTGGCCTCCCTGTTTGCCGAACAGGGTGTGCCCATCATCGACACCGATGTGATTGCGCATGCCCTTATTGAGCCGGGCCTTCCTGCCTACAGCGCGATTGTGAAAGCGTTTGGCCAATCTGTTCTGAGTGCGGCGAAACAAATCGACAGGGAAAAATTAAGGGGCATCGTCTTCGAAAAAACGGGTGAGCGCAGAAAACTTGAGGCCATCTTGCACCCCGGTATCCGTGATGAAGTCCGGAAACAACTTGGCGGCATCGATAAACCGTATTGTCTTGTCGTGGTGCCATTGCTGATCGAAAGCGGCTTTACCGACCTCGTGGATCGGATCCTTGTCGTGGATGCCGACGAGAAAACCCAGATTGAACGCACTAAAGCGCGAAGCCGCATGAGCGAGCCGGGAATTCGGACCATCCTGGCCGCGCAGGCAAACCGCGACGATCGCCTACGGCAGGCCGATGACGTCATCGTCAACAACACGGACATCGAACACCTGAGGCAGGAAGTCACCCGACTGCATGAGTATTATCTGAAGCTCGCCGTAACGAAAAGTGATTAGCCTGACATGGTTTCCGCGATGACGGTTTCCGGGCTGTCGCTATCCCAAATACCGCTGATCATGGCAAGTCCCTCGGCGCCAGCGGCTCGGGCCTGCGGCATGTCGCGCGGACCCATTCCACCCAGGGCATAGACGGGAAGATTCACATCCCGGCATAACTTCTGGAAGTTGCCCCAGCCCAAGAGAGTCGCGTCAGGATGGCTACGGGTCCTAGCTACCGGCGACAGCACAGCAAAATCTGCATTCAGGTGTATGGCTTGGTCGAGTTCTCCTGCATTGTGGCACGAGGCCGCTACCCAGAATCCGGGGTCCAGTGGGCGCGAGGAGAATTCCATCAATCGCCGACTGTTAAGGTGCACGCCATCCGCGTCACAGTCGGGCACCCACTCCGGCGGTGCATTCAAAAGCAATATAGCATCATGCTGATGACAGAGGTTGGCTAGCTCCTTGGCGTAGGCACGATATTCCACTGGCGGCATATCCGGTTCGCGCAGCTGCACCATTCTCGCCCCCGCCTTGAGCGCGCGTTCAAGACGAATGAGGAATCCGGTTTTGCCGTAGCGAGAAACATCGGAGATCAGATAGAGCGGTGACAACCAGAGCCGGCGCAATATCGGCTTGTCCGCCTCGGGAAATTCAAACTGGGGAAGATCCTGTCGCGATACCCAGCGCGTCTCCTGACCTTCGCGCCCATGGGGTATGCCGCCGTAGGCCATGATGCTCCAGACATCGAGCAGCACTTCTTTATCGGGATAAGCGTGGTGGATCTGCATGAATGGATGCGCCTGCTGGACATCCACGCCCAACTCCTCCTGCAACTCGCGTCGGAGCCCGGACAAGACATCTTCCTGCGACTCAAGCTTGCCACCAGGAAATTCCCATTTACCGCCCTGATGCCTGTCCGGGGAACGCCGGGTAATGAATACCTTGTCGCCGTCTGCCAGAATGCCAACCGCTACATGAACAACGGCCTCAGCTCCGGTATTCGGCATTGATGCGGACATAGTCGTGCGAAAGATCCGAGGTCCAGATTCGCGCCGATGAAGAGCCGGCGCCAAGATCCACACCGATAACAATCTCTGGAAGTCGCATCACGGCAAGGCCCTTGGCTTCGGTATAGTCAGGAGCCAGAGCGCCGTTTTGCACGACACGCACTTCATTGAGATAGACGGACACGGCGTTGACATCCAGACTCGTTACCGGCGCGCGTCCGATCGCCGCGAGAATGCGGCCCCAGTTCGGGTCGCTGGCAAAAAACGCGGTCTTCACCAGTGGTGAGTGGGCAATGGTGTAAGCCACGTCGAGACAGTCAGACTCGGATTTTCCTCCCCTGACCTCGACCGTGATAAATTTGGTAGCCCCTTCTGCATCACGCACAATGGCCTGAGCCAGCTCCGTGAAGACGGCGGTGATCGCCTCGGCAAGTATCACATAGGCATCGCCATGCGGCGCGTCGATTGCCGGATTTCCTGCCCTGCCCGTGGCCAGCAACACGCAGGCGTCGTTGGTTGAGGTGTCGCCATCCACCGTGATGCGGTTAAAGGATTTTGCCACCGCCTCCGTGATGCAAGCCTGCAGGGCTTTCTGCGAAATGGCCGCATCCGTGGCCACGAACGCCAACATGGTTGCCATGTCCGGGCGGATCATGCCTGCACCCTTGGCGATGCCGGTCACGGTAACAAGTTGGGCGCCGATACGGACCTGCCGCGAACTGCCCTTGGGCAAGGTATCGGTCGTCATGATCCCCTGCGCGGCCTCTTCCCACCGGCTCTCACCCAATCCGGAAAGACAAGCGGGCAACCCCGCAACGATCCGGTCAACCGGCAGGCGTTCGCCAATCACGCCGGTGGAAAATGGCAGTATCTCGGAATCGGCACAGCCAAGCTGTTTCGCCAGCGCGGCGCAACAGGCGTGCGCGTCCTGAAGCCCGGGTGTGCCCGTACCGGCATTGGCAAAGCCAGTGTTGATCAACAGCGCGCGAGGAGCGGTTTGCGCCAGGTGTTCGCGCGCCACGGTGACGGGAGCGGCACAGAAACGGTTCTTGGTGAAAGTGGCCGCGGTGCGCGTGCCCGCCGCGCATTCGATCACGACAAGGTCACGTCTTTCTTTCTTGCGGATACCCGCGGCGGCGGTTCCCAGACGAACGCCAGCGACAGGGTGCAAAGGCGGTAAATCGCGCAGACCAACGGCCATGAATCAGGTCAGCTTGCCATGGCATTGCTTGTACTTCTTTCCGGAACCGCACGGGCAGGGATCATTGCGCCCGACCTTGGGCTGTGTCCGCACAACGGGTCTCTGCGCCACCGCCGTTTCGTCACCCTCTTCCTGCGGTGCGCCGGCTTCCGCCGAGGGATGCAGGTAATGCATCTCGCGCGGCGGCTGGTTCTGCTGCTCCAGTGCCTCCACATCCTGCTGCGCCTGGACCTGAAGATGCGCCAACAAATGGATCGCCTCATGCCGGATACGCCCCAGCATGTCGGAAAAAAGTTCAAAGGCCTCGCGCTTGTATTCTTCCTTGGGATTCTTCTGGGCATAACCACGCAGATGAATCCCCTGGCGCAGGTGGTCCTGGGCCGCGAGGTGGTCCTTCCACTGCGTATCCACAACCTGCAGCATAACGGCCTTCTCCAGGTGACGCATCACATCCGGCCCGATGGCCATGGCCCTCTCCGCATGCTTGCGATCGGTCTCGCTGACAAGGCGGGCACGCAGCTTGTCCTCATCCAGCCCGTTCTCGTCCTTCAGCCACTGGGCGATCGGCAGCTTCAACCCAAACTCGCGTTCCAGACTTTCCTGCAGCCCGGCAACATCCCACTGCTCCTCCAGACTCTCCGGGGGGATATGCTGGCTGATCACTTCATTGACGACATCCTGGCGGATGGTCGTGACGCTTTCAGAAATATCCTCGACATCCATCAGGCGGTTACGTTGTTCGTAGATCACCTTGCGCTGGTCATTCGCGACGTCATCGTATTCCAGCAACTGCTTGCGGATATCGAAGTTCCGGCCCTCGACCTTGCGTTGCGCGTTCTCAATCGCACGTGACACCCAGGGATGCTCGATGGCCTCGCCCTGCTGCATGCCCAGCTTCTGCATCAGCCCCGAGATGCGATCGGAACCGAAAATGCGCAGCAGGCTGTCCTCGAGCGACAGATAGAAGCGTGAGGATCCCGGATCGCCCTGCCGGCCGGAACGGCCGCGCAGCTGATTGTCGACACGCCGCGACTCATGCCGTTCGGTGCCAATGACATGCAAACCACCCGCGGCAATCACCTGCTGATGGCGCTTTTCC
>CAYIQV010000150.1:0-4845 GCA_964365635.1 uncultured Acidiferrobacteraceae bacterium | reverse complement strand
TGTCGAAGGGTGAACGGGAAATGCCATAAATGACAGCCAATTTGTCCGTTCATGGTTCGACAGGCTCACCACGAACGGACTTGATCAGAGGTTCCCTAGGCATCCTCGATATCAGCAGTTCCGCCGGCTGGATACGGGCATTCGATCAGATGGCATCGCTCCATCCGCAAATCGTTATCCCCAACCATGGGCATCCCACCGGCATCGAGCGAGCGCGGCGGGATACCCGTGACTACCTGGCCTTCCTGTGCAAGGAAATAAAACAATCGCTGGACAAAGGTGAATCGATTCAGGATGCCGTGGATAGAATCGATCAGTCGCGGTTCAAGCGTCTGAGGAACTTCGACTTGCTGGCGAGACGAAACGCCAATCGGGTGTATCTGGAGATGGAGAAGGAAATTTTCTAGAAAAACTAAGGATCTTGTGAATAATAGTTTTTACTGATTAAAGCATACCCGGCCCGGGGCCGTCAGCGGGAATACCCGTCCTACCTTTTACGCGACGGTTTGCGTGGACGGTCTTGCGCCCGGTTACGGGCCTCGCGTGGGCTCAAAGGGCGCTTACGTTTATGTGTGGCGCCGGTCCGTTGCGGCTCCTTGGCCCGGGCACGTGCCGGCGCCTTCTTCGCGGGAACCGGGGGCGTCAGACCCACCAGTTGGTAAAGTTCGGCCAGCGGCTCATCTTCCAGATCCGCCGATCTTCCCGTCGTGAGATGCTGCGGCAACAGTATCGGCCCGAAGCGCACACGCATCAGCCGGCTGACTTTGGCTCCCACCGCCTCCCACAGGCGCCGCACTTCGCGGTTGCGTCCTTCTTTCAGGACAACATGGTACCAGTGGTTCGCACCCTCGCCTCCGGCATCCCGGATCACGTCAAAACGCGCCGGGCCGTCCTCGAGCATCACGCCCTCGCGCAACCGTTGCAGCATGGTGTCGTTCACCTTGCCCAGCACGCGTACGGCATATTCGCGTTCGATCGCGTGCGAGGGGTGCGTCAAACGGCTGGCCAATTCGCCATCGGTGGTGAGCAACAGCAGACCGGAGGTATTGAAGTCGAGGCGTCCCACGGAGATCCAGCGCGAACCGCGCAGGCGCGGCATCTTGTCGAAAACGGTTTTGCGGCCTTCGGGATCGGAGCGGCTGCAGACTTCGCCCGGAGGCTTGTGATAGATCAGCGTGCGATGATCTGCACGGAAGGCATGAGATGGCACAAGACGGCCATCCACGCTGATTGATTGATTCGGCAGGACACGCATGCCAAGGGTGGCGGTGGCGCCATTGACCGTGACGCGGCCCTCTTCGATCCAGCCTTCGATCTGACGCCGCGAACCCAAACCGGCGTTGGCTAAAACCTTCTGCAGCTTTTCCCCGGCCGCTGGCGCCGTACGCGCGCCCGGCGAAGAAACGCTCTTGTCACTCACGCTCGGCCGCTTGGGCCTCAGCCTCTGGCAAGGACACTGACTCGGGATCTTCCGCGCGACCCGCGCCTTCGGCGGAGGTGGATGGGCTCAGCGGCGTGGCCTCACCCGCCGGTTCAAGATCGAGACGCAGGTTGAGTTCCTGGCCGATGACATCGAGATCGCGCAGCGCCGACAGTGGCGGCAGTTCGTCGAGGCCCTTCAAATTGAAATGCTCAAGGAATTCACGCGTCGTGCCGTACAGCGCCGGACGGCCCGGGACATTGCGCACACCCACCTGGCGCACCCACTCACGCCCAACCAGGGTCTTGATGATATCGGTGCTGACGGCCACACCGCGAATCTCCTCGATGTCGCCGCGCGTCACCGGCTGGCGATAGGCAATAATGGCCAGGGTCTCGAGCAACGCGCGCGAATAGCGCACGGGCCGCTCTTCCGCGAGGCGTGCCACCCACGGGGCGTATTTTTCACGCGTCTGGAAACGCCAGGAACGCTCGATCTGCTTCAGCACGACCACGCGTTCGGCATATTCCTCTTCCATCATCTTGAGCGCCTCGCGGATTTCCTCGCGCGTGGGCTGGGACTCCTGGGGGAACATGCTCAGCATTTTCTCGATGGTCAGCGACTGGCCTGCTACCAGCAGCGCCGCTTCAAGGATGTTCTTCAGTTCTTTGATGTCTGTCGTTGCTTCGCTCATTATGCGGCCGCCTTTAGGTGGATGGGGGCAAAAGGTTCCTGTTGAACCAGAATAATCAACGACTCTTTCAGTAATTCCAGTAAAGCCATGAAGGTCACGACCAGACCCATCCGGCCTTCGCGCAAATCGAACATGGCCTCAAAGCTCAGGAAGGTCTCGCTGTTGATCCGCTCCAGAATCCTGGTCATGCGCTCACGCACCGACAACGGCTCCAGCTGCACGCGATGGTGCCGGTAAAGCTCGGCGCGCACCAGCACTTCCTTGAAGGCGTCGAGCAGCTCGAACAGGCTCACGTTGGGCTCGATGCGCTTGGCGGGCGGCAGGTCGTTTTCGATGACCACCAGATGCAGATCGCGCCCGACCCGCGGGAACTTGTCCAGCGACTCAGCGGCCTGGCGATAACGCTCGTATTCCTGTAACCGGCGCACCAGCTCGGCGCGCGGGTCTGCCTCGTCGCCCTCTTCCTCGGTCGGGCGCGGCAACAGCATGCGTGATTTGATTTCGGCCAGCATCGCGGCCATCAGGAGGTAGTCCGCCGCCAGCTCGAGCTTGACCGACTGCATCAGCTCGACGTAGACCATGTACTGGCGCGTGACCTCCGCGATCGGAATATCGAGGATATCGACATTCTGTTTGCGGATGAGATAGAGCAGAAGATCGAGTGGCCCCTGAAAGGTCTCAAGAAATACTTCCAGTGCTTCCGGCGGAATATAAAGATCCTCCGGCATCTTGATGAACGCCTCGCCGCGCACGACGGCAATGGTCGCGGCGTCGATCAGTGTTTCCACAGGTGTCTCGATGGTCATCAGCTATACCCCAGACCCATGGCAGCGCGCACATCCGTCATGGTTTCTTCCGTTATGCGTTGCGCACGCTTGCAGCCGTCGGCAATGATGTTCTTGACCATCAGCGGGTCACGGGAAAATTCCGCCGCGCGCTCCTGTATCGGTTTGAGTTCTGCCAGCACGGCCTCGACGATCGGTTGCTTGCATTCCAGGCAGCCGATCCCGGCGGAACGACAGCCCTCCTGCACCCAGGTCTGTCGCGCCGCATCCGAATACACTCGATGAAAATCCCACACCGGGCACTTTCCCGGATCACCCGGATCGTTGCGATGCACGCGCGCCGGATCCGTGGGCATGGTGCGCAATTTTTTCTCCACATCGGCCGGCGCTTCACGCAGGCTAATCACATTGTTATAGGACTTGGACATTTTGCGGCCATCGAGCCCCGGCATTTTCGATGCGTGGGTCAACATCGGCTGCGGCTCAGGCAGGATAATTTTACCGCCGCCTTCGAGAAATCCAAACAACCGGTCCTTGTCGCCCAGGGTGACGTTCTTCTGGTGCTCCAGCATGGCCCGCGCCGTCTCCAGCGCGCCTTTGTCGCCCTTTTCCAGAAAGGCCGTGCGCAGTTCGCGGTAGAGTTTGGCATTTTTCTTGCCCATCTTCTTGATAGCCTGTTCGGCAAGCTCCTCATAACCGGGTTCGCGACCGTACAGATGGTTGAAGCGGCGCGCCACTTCGCGCGTAAGCTCAACGTGCGCCACCTGATCCTCGCCTACCGGAACCAGACCCGCACGGTAGATCAGGATATCAGCGCTTTGGAGCAGGGGGTAGCCCAGAAAACCGTAGGTCGAGAGGTCGCGGTCCCGAAGCTGTTCCTGTTGGTCTTTGTAGGTCGGTACCCGTTCCAGCCAGGGCAGCGGCGTAATCATGGACAGCAGCACGTGCAGCTCCGCATGCTGGGGAATGCGCGACTGGATAAACAGGGTCGCGGTGTTCGGGTCCACCCCGGCGGCCAGCCAGTCGATGACCATGTCCCAGACCGACTCCTCGATTACATGGGGGTCCTCGTAATGGGTGGTCAGAGCATGCCAGTCGGCCACGAAAAAGAAACATTCGAACTCGCTCTGGAGTTTCACCCAGTTTTTGAGTACCCCGTGGTAATGTCCCAGGTGCAGCCGCCCCGTGGGGCGCATGCCCGACAGGACCCGCTGCGGTTGGCCGGAAGGGATCATATTCATGGATTAGAGCCCCACCAGAAAGAAAACCAGCCGCTCGATCATATGAATCGGCGGACCGATGATCTTGCCAAGAATGCCAGTGGCCAACAGGGCCAGCAAAATAAAAAATCCGTACTGCTCAACACTCGCCAGCCGCCAAGCCCAAGGCCCGGGTAGAAGTCCGACAGCCACCCTTCCTCCATCCAGCGGCGGCAGAGGGAAAAGGTTAAGAACCATCAGTACTATATTGATTTCAATACCAAATTGTCCCATGTATTGCATGGGAACACTGGCCCAGGAGAAAGTACCCAGCATCACGCCAATCTTGGCAATCAGCCCCCAGAAGAGAGCCATCAGGAGATTAGAGACGGGTCCGGCCGCCGCCACGATGGCCATGTCGCGCTTGGGATGACGCAGATTTTCCCAGGTTACCGGGACCGGCTTGGCCCAACCAAAAATGAACCCGCCCAGTATCAGCAACAAGCCCGGCACCAGAATCGTGCCAAAGGGGTCGATGTGTTTGAGGGGATTGAGTGTCAGCCGGCCCAAGCGCTGGGCCGTGGGGTCGCCAAACTGCTTGGCCATCCATCCATGGGCCACTTCATGGACGGTGATGGCAAACAGCAGGGGCAGAAGCGCTACGGCAAAAAACTGGGGTAGGCTTAAATTAGACATTGGCGGCGGAGTATATCAGGTGCACTGTCCGGGTAAAACGCGCCCCGCACA
>CAYIQV010000149.1:0-4874 GCA_964365635.1 uncultured Acidiferrobacteraceae bacterium | reverse complement strand
CGTTCGAGATCTTCATCAACTCCAAGAACATGGACCACTTCCAGTGGGTGGTGGCCCTGACGCGGGTCATCTCAGCCGTGTTCCGCAAGGGTGGCGATGTCACCTTCCTGGTGGAGGAATTGCACTCGGTGTTCGACCCACGCGGGGGGTATTTCAAGAAAGGGCGGTACACCCCGTCGATCGTGGCCGAGTTGGGGGACGTCATCGAGCGGCACCTGAAGATGATCGGCCTCATCCCCGCCGAGGAGACCGATGAAGACCGCCAGAAATTCATCGCCGAAAAGCGCGCCGAGCATGCGAAGCGCACGTCGTTGAAGACAACGGGTGATGAGGCCTGTGACTTTCCCGCGGACGCGCAACTTTGCATCAAGTGTTCCACCAAGGCGGTCATCAAGATGGATGGATGCATGACCTGTCTCAACTGCGGCGACTCGAAGTGCGGATGATGTCGCGTACGTACGCGACAAAATTCAAAAAAGTGTTTGCAATTTTTTTTTCGTTGCTTTAGTGTCTTGACACGTAAGGACGTTGTGCTAGAAATGAAGTGAACGTTGGACATGGAGGTTCACTGTTTGGGTACGCAACACCGCCGCGGCACATTCTTTGTGGCACCAGACAGAACCAGGATCAACACGAGGCTAGACGTTATTTTGGATCGATTGCGAAGTTTGACAACCGGTAACCGGCATATCAGTCAGCGGCAGCCCCCAGCTGTCGGGCTTTTTCATTCCCGCTTCAGTTTCATTCGCCGGATGTCCTCTACTATTATTACTATGTTCAGAATCCAAAAAAGACAGCCACGGGCTGTCTTTTTCTTTTGGCAACGTGCAGTAACCGTCAGGGGTGGTATACCTCTGGCTATTCAGTAAGTCCCTCAACCGCAAACAAAGGAGCTCACCATGGCAGCCAAGAAAAAGGCGAAGAAAGCAGCAAAGAAAAAGAAGTAACTCGACTGTCGGGGTCTTTTTGCGCAGAGTTGCCACTTGCATAAAGTGCGGGAGGCAGATGCTGCGACAGATAGTCCCGACCGCGCCGGTAACACCCGCTTACGTTTTCCAAAGCTGAGCGCGGTGTTACCGGTTTTTTTATGTCCCGTCAGGACATTTTCGGAAATACCCTAAAGCAACAGCCTCCCGCATAGTTATATTGTCGCCGCAATCCCTGCCAGTTGCCTAGAATTTATAACTGATTGATTAAAATAGATAATTAATCTTTAACAGAACTGTCCGGCCATTCGGACAGCCTCGATATATATGTATGCGTGGTCAGACCGGTGACCAGCGGGCTATGCCCAAGGAAACGCACAATCCCTATAAAGGTGCAGCTCTCAACTCCTGATTCAACGCCTTAAGACGTTCTGGTGTCCCCACATCCCGCCAGCGACCCGTGTAGTGCTCACCGCTGACTAGCCCCTGGGCAATGGCCGCGCGCAAGAGTGGCGCCAGCGGGAACTTTCCGGGTCGGCACTCAGCGAACAACGCACGCGCATAAACCCCGATGCCGCTGAAGGTCAGCCGTGGCTCACCCTCCACCGATACCTTGCCGTCCTGCAGAAAAAAATCACCCTGTGGGTGTTGTGGTGGGTTACCCACGAGCACCAAGTGCGCCAAACCGTCCAGACGTTGCGGCAACTGATCGAAAGGGTAGTCGGTCCAGATATCCCCGTTGACCACCACAAAAGGGTCGGTATCGATGGATGGAAGTGCCTTAAAGATACCCCCGCCGGTTTCCAGACCGCCATCCTCTTCATGCGAATAGGTGAGGCGTACCCCGTAGTGGTCACCAGCGCCAAGGTAGTCCACGATCTGTTCCCCCAGATGAGAATGATTGACCACGATCTCACGCAACCCCGAACGCGCCAGCGACTCGATGAGGTGCACGATAAGCGGCTTGCCGCCGGCGGCCAGCAAAGGTTTTGGGACCGTGTCCGACAACGGGCGCATGCGCTCGCCGCGACCGGCAGCCAGGATCATCACCCTGTTCATGCGCCCCCCGGAAGTTTCAGTGCGCGCAAAAAACCAGACAGCGGCTGCATATCAGGGTAGCGCGCAATCACTTCATGCACATAACCCAGGGTACGCGGAATATCCGGCAGGTACCCGGGCTTGTGGTCGCGATGATTGAGCCGGGCGAAGATACCGATGGCTTTGAGATGACGCTGCACACCCATGAGGTCAAACCAGCGCAGAAACAGGGTCTCGTCTTCGCACACCGGGATTCCGGATTGCTGGGCGAGGGCATGATAGCCTTTGGCCCAGTCCTCGACGCGGGCACGCGGCCAGGCGATGTAACAATCCCGCAACAATGACACCAGATCGTAGGTCACCGGCCCGCGCACGGCATCCTGAAAATCGAGGATTCCGGGATTATTCATCCCTGTCACCATCAGATTGCGCGAATGGTAGTCGCGATGCACCCAGACCTTGGGTTGTTCCAGCGCCGAGCGCACCAGACAGCCGAACGCCTGATCCAGAATCTTGCTTTGCGCGGCCGTCAATTCGAGACCAAGATGCCGGCCAAGATACCATCCACGAAATATCTCCAGCTCCCGTTGCAGCAAGGACTCATCGTATTCGGGAAGGAATGACTTTGTTCCCGGCGGCACACCGCCCTCGGTGTAGATACCACCCTGTAGTACGATGAGGGCCCCCAATGCATCGCCATAGAGACGCTCAACGGTGGTATCGTTGAGATGGCGCAGATAGAGCTGGTCGCCTAGATCGGTGATCAGCAGAAACCCCTGTTCCAGGTCCTGCTCGAAGATCTCCGGCACGTTCAGCCCCAGGCCGTGGAAACGGCGGGCGACCTCAATGTACCGGCGGGGATCTTCCTTTTCCGGCGGCGCATCCATGGCGATGAGGCTCCGGCCATCGAAGCGGATGCGGAAATAACGGCGGAAACTGGCATCGGCCGAGGCCGGCCGGATGTCGAACTCCGAAACATGCAGAACCCGGCGGATCCAGTCCTTGAGCGCTTCGAGTCGTTTATCCAAATGCCGCCTTGAAAATTGAGCCCGTGGTTGCGGGAAAGCTTGATGGGTAGGACATTCTATGCAATTTTACGCCTGACATAATAAAACAATGCCACCCCGGTTCACCATGCCATTCTCTCCATCCGCGCGCACCACGCTTTGCCTGATCGCCGTGGCCTTGGCCTGTCCGTGGCTGCCGGTGAAGGCGGCGGAAGAATCCGCCTGCCCCCAGACCGAGTATGTCAAAACTCCGGCCACGCCGCGCACCCAACCGGCAGAAAATCCGCCCTTGTACATCCGCGCCCAGGAACTGCGTTCCGTCCAGGGAGGCGTCACGGAATTCTCCGGGCGGGTGGAGGCCACGCACGATACAAAACGCATAACGGCGGACCGTATCCTGTACGACAAATCGACAGACATGGCGGAAGCGTACGGCGACGTTACCCTTAGCGACGACGCGGGCGCGAGCTTCCAGGCCTCGGAACTGCACCTGCAACTCGATTCGCGCACCGGCTATGCCGGGCCCAGCACCTTCAATGTGCCCAGCCACAACGCCCGCGGCGATGCCGAGCGCATCGATTTCGAAGGGCCCGACCATACCCGCCTGAAGAAAGTGCGTTACACCACCTGCGCCCCGGGGCATGATGACTGGTACCTGCGAGTCAGCGAACTGGAACTGGATACCGAGGAAGACATTGGCACTGCCCATCACGCTTCGGTCATCTTCCAGGGCGTGCCCTTCATCTATTTTCCGTACCTCAACTTCCCGATCTCCGATCAGCGCAAGTCGGGCTTCCTCATTCCCAAGATCGGGGTGTCGAACAAGCGTGGAACGGAACTGGCGACGCCGTACTACTGGAACATCGCGCCGAGTTACGACGACACCTTCACGCCCCATTTCATGTCGTTTCGCGGGCTCGGGGTGCAAAATGAATTCCGTTATCTGACCGGGCATTCGGGCGGTGAGGTGAATGTCGAATTTCTGCCGAACGACAACCGGGCCAACGGCGATAACCGTTCCGCCGGCGTCTTCAAACACAATGAGACATTCAGCCCACTGTGGACCGGCAACATCGACCTGCGCGGGGTCTCCGACAAGGATTATCTGAGTGACTTCGGCGATAACCTGGAGATCACCAGCCAGACCTTTCTGCCGCAGAATGCTGTGGCCAACTATAGCGGGTCGCTGTGGAGCTTCTCCGTGCGCGCGTCGGATTACCAAACCATCGACAGGACCATTCCCCTCGATGCGCGTCCCTACGCGCGCCTGCCACAGCTCAACCTGGCAGCCAACCCGCCGGTTGAACCGAACCGGCTGAACTATTCCTTCGACAGCGAGGCCGTGTACTTCCGCCACGAGAACACCGCGAAGGTGGCTGGTGAGCGCGTAAACCTCGGCCCGGCCGTCAGCCTGCCGCTGTCGAACAGCTACAGTTATCTCACGCCCAAGGTCGGCATGCGACAGATCTCATACAAACTTACCGGGGCCAACAACGACACCCCGGCAATCACCGCCGGTGTTTTCAGTCTCGACAGTGGCCTGTTCTTCGAACGCGAATCGATGTGGGGCGACAGGCTCTACACCCAGACCCTGGAGCCGCGCCTGTTCTACCTTTACGCCCCCTACAAAAACCAGGACAGCCTGCCCATCTTTGATACCGGCCTCGCGGAACTCAACTTCCCCGGACTGTTTCGCGAGAACCGCTTCTCCGGCGGCGACCGTGTGGGCGATGCCAACCAGGCGGCACTGGGTATCAGTACGCGCTTCCTCGACGACAAGGATGGCACCGAGCGCCTGCGGGCGGGCCTGGGGCAAATTTATTACTTCAGCGACCTGCGCGTGAACCTGCCGCCGGGCGCCAGCACGCCTTCGGCCTCGGACATCGTCGGCGAGGCCAATGCC
>CAYIQV010000148.1:0-4911 GCA_964365635.1 uncultured Acidiferrobacteraceae bacterium | reverse complement strand
GCAACGCCGGCAGTCCGGTGGAATATTTCAACCTGCCGGCGAACCGGGTGATAGAGCTCGGGACGCAGGTCGAGATTTGATATCGTGCGCGCGTAACCATAGTTTATCTGCTTCCGGCCAAGAGCAGTCATCCGCGCGACCACATCGCGGTTTAGGATCAGGGGCGGGTTGGCGAATATTATGTTTAGTTCGCCGCCTGGATGCCAATGGCTGGCGCAATCCGCTCCCTGATTTCTTGATAGATTGGAATGCCAGAGCCCACAGCAACTTCCAGTGATACGCACAACGCGAACGGAACCTTGCTAGGCAATTCCCCTGCGTCGGCAGCGCAATTTATCTTGCATTCGAATCGGTTTCCATCGACGAATACCACCGCATCTTCGCCCTCCAGAATTTCGTGCTGCACGGTGCCCCGTAGCGCCGTCTTGTCATGGACGCTGTTTGAGCGTTTGACTCGCAGTTGATCTTGGGGAGGTGTTACCCACAACTTGGCGCGACGATATCCTTGATGTGAAGAATTGATTGGCGATAGCCATGCAAGCGTGACTGTGAGTCGCCGCCACGCTTTTTTACCCGCTAGACTCGGTGGCAACGGAGCTGAGAATACAAACGCCTCATCAGCGCCAAGCTCTCCCACACCCAGCAGTGTGGCGCGCTCGGCAGTACATGTCATGCCGCGTTCCACATCGACAAAACCGTACCCTAGCCACCGTGTCACAAAGTCCTTTTGGGCTGCGCGCTTTGTATTGGCGTCCTCGATCAGATCGAAATCCGGACGTTGGGCCAATAGACGATCGGCCCACTCGCCCCAGTGAGCGCCGTGAACCAGCAGCGCTTTGAGCAGGACAGCATCAAATTTTTCCTCCGGTGCCTCGGCAACTTCAGCGCGCAGCGCTTCGACAACTTCGTAAGCCTGCGCAGCGGCGCGACTAGCTAAGGCCGCCGCATTGCTAGTGCCACGGCTGTATGCGGTCTCGCTTAGCGTTCCACCGGGCAGTGGTGGTATCGCCACGCGATGCCCCGGAGCCGCACTAGTCTTGATCGCCTCAACGATGGTAACAGCTGGGTTCGACAGTATCTGTTCCCTGTAAAGCGCGCGTCCTCCAGACATCAGGATGTCCGGTTTGACGGCGCGCCTGAATCCATGACCAATGCGTGACAGTGGGCTTAAGCCTCCAGTGGCAAAAAGATCGAAACGGTTAGGTACGGCAATTGGTTGGGCCTGATCCGTATGTGTGGCTCCAACCGTGAGTACATTCATCGCCTCAGAGGGCGCAAGCAAGCGACGGTCCACACTTTCGCTGGTTAGAGCGAGAAAAGCCAAGGTTGCGCGAGCGTCTGCAGCTAGTCCTGCTAACGTATCACGCGGCGTATTCAGAGCAAGCGGCCGGTCATCATTGCCTGCGCTAACGATAAACAGAATCGAGTAACGGAAAGCTAGCCAGTCGAGCAGACGCGCCCACGGCGACATATCTCGCTCGAATAACCGGGCATCGTTGCCGATCGACAGATTGATTACGCGGACCGTGGGCGCTACGGGCGGCTGATCGCCTTCACCTTCGAAAATCCGCTTCACCGCGCGATGGATCAGGTCGATGAGCAACACGTCGTCAGGTGTATGTTCGCGCCGACGTTGGTTAAAGGTATCCGTCGGATCGGGTCGCAGAACAGGTCTGACATAGAGACGCCGACCAAGGGGAGATGGTGTGCCGTCGAGTTCGCCATGAAGAATCAGAGAGGCCATTGCCGTGCCATGCACCCGATCTTTCACCGTGTAGTCGGCTTCCCAGCCATCCGGGTCGTCAATCTCCAAGCGCCCGGCGAGCAAGGCATGGTTCTGCAACGGCAGTCCGTCCAGTAGCGCCACCAGCGGCGGTTTATCTGGCACACCGGGCACGTCGGCCTGAACCACAACCTGCTGCACCTCGTTTACGCCATCGGTAATGGACTGCGCCTTGGGGCGGAAGAACATGATCCGGTCGGACAACACCAACTCCGGCGTCCCCCCAGCCAGAACATTGGCGATGGCTGCCGCCGGTAACTCCACCAGAAAGCCGTGATACGCAATTTCAGTGATCAGAGCGCGGCTCAGAACGTGGCCACCGAGTCCTTGGACCAGTGCTTCGATCTCTGTCCTGGCCGCATCGTTCTTCTGTTGTGAACTAAAATACCAAGCCTCAGTTTCGAAGCGAACCGTTGGAACGTTATCATCGAGGCAATCCTGCCAATATTGGCGTACATCGGCATCGACGCGATCGGCAACGTTCCAATGGCGGATGGTACGGAGCTGCGCGAATAGATGGCGAAACGGGGCCAGCCCACGATCAAATTTCGCGTCTGGGTCTCTTTGGAAGCGATCCCAAAGGGCCAGTAATTGCGTGAGGGCTTCCTGATTGCTCGCCAACAGAAACAGCTGGCCAGAAAAGGGCTTTTCCTCTTTGCCCCTGATGTAAAAATCCTCATCCGGCGCAACCTGTTCCTCGGCCCATTCGAGGAGCCAATCCAGGCCGGGCACCTTGCTGACGGCATTGACGAAATTCTGTACCGTTCCGGCCACTTCGAAAACCAGGATCAGTTCCGGGTTTTCCATCGGAGCAGTTTGCTGCAACTTGAAGCGTTTCGCGTTGAATGCATCCTGCAGTACTGTCAGCTGCGGTGCAATACGGGCACGCTGGCGATCAATTGTGGGGGTTTGGACTGCGCCACCACCGCTTCCTAATGAGTTTCGATCGGCTACTGTCGGTTGCGGAAAGAAAAGAAGGGGGTAGTTTTCGTTCGCCATCCGTTAGCATTGCCTGTTGTTATTATTGATCAATGGTGAAGCGAGCCTGCCATTGCTTGAGTCGTTCGCTGGTGATGCGTTTGAGGTTTGCATCAGGCAAAGCCAAAATATAGCGGCGCTGTATATCTTCGCAAAACTGCTCCATATCCGAGAAACTGGAAGCTTTCAGCTTGGACGCAAGAGTTCTTGGTGTAACGCCCAGCGGTGCATCCAGACGATGTTGGAAGCGCGTGAACCATTCCTCTTTCTGTGTAACGGTGGGAGCGGGCAGTGCTAGGCGCAACTGGAAGCGGCGCCATACGGCCCGATCAAGCAGTTCCGCATGGTTGGTCGCAGTTACGACCACGACGTGACTCGGTAAAGCGTCGATCTGCAGCAGCAATGAACTCACAACACGCTTGATCTCTCCAGTCTCA
This sequence comes from uncultured Acidiferrobacteraceae bacterium, assembly GCA_964365635.1. Classification (GTDB taxonomy): domain Bacteria; phylum Pseudomonadota; class Gammaproteobacteria; order Acidiferrobacterales; family Sulfurifustaceae; genus Sulfuricaulis. The sequence goes on along the minus strand of CAYIQV010000148.1, from coordinate 1,713 downwards.
TGCGTGTCGCCGCGCTCTTTGCCAAGCGTGTCGAACTCATCAAAGAAGAGGACGCACTGATGTGTGCGTACGAAATCGAACAGGCGTTTCAGGCGGCTGCTAGTTTCACCGAGAAAGCTGCCGATGACCGCTTCATAACGCACGACGAAGAGGGGCACAAACAGCTCTGTGGCAATCGCCTCAGCCAACGAGGTTTTGCCATTTCCCGGCGGCCCGGAAAACAAAACCCGATGCCTCGGTTCCACGCCATAAGACCGCAACACATCCTTTCTATGTTGCTCCTCAATCAATTCGCGACACGCCTGAAGTGCTGTTTGCTCCAGAAACAGCGAATCCAGGGTACGCCGTGGCTCGACTTCGTACAGCAGACCGCCGTGGCCTCCATCGAATGCACGTTCGACTTCCGACGGGCGTTGCCGCGCGTTCACCGACCGCAGATTCTCTTCGAGCTTGTCGGCGAGTTGATGATGGTGCTTGGCGCGCTCTTCCGCCGCCATCGCTTCGACCGTTTTGCGGAGTAGTTGCTGGTCGCCTTGGCTTCCCGCTTTAACGAGGCTAACTAGGAGATCTGCTCGCGACATATATCCACCTTACGCAATGACGAATTCATTTCCCCTTTCGATACCCGCCTAGACTGCGACAGAAATCGAACCACTTGACATTCCTTCAGCTTACGGTTTTCCTGACCGTATAACAACGGGGAGCAAGCACAGACCCGCATGTGCGAAGGTTTGGTATGGGTCGAAAACGGACATGCTGAGGTTGCGTGCACACGCCGAGCGGCTGCTGTCTAAGCGCTCAATTTTTTCTTGAGTAATTCGTTGACCTGCGCCGGATTGGCCTTGCCTTGGGTGGCCTTCATCACCTGACCCACGAAGAAGCCAAAAAGCGCTTCTTTTCCGGCACGGTACTGTTCCAGCTGTTTCGGGTTTTTCGCGATCACTTCGTCGATGGCCTTGTCGATCGCACCGGTATCGGTGATCTGCTTCAATCCCTTTTTCGCGATCACGGCGTCGGCATCGCCTTCGCCGTTCCACATGGCTTCGAACACTTCCTTCGCGATCTTGCCGGAGATGGTGTTGTCGGCCAGGCGTTGGAGCAGGCCGGACATCATGGCCACCGTCACCGGTGATACGGCAATATCCTTGTTGTCACGATTGAGGAACGCCGCCAGTTCTCCCGTCACCCAGTTGGCGGCGATCTTGGGATCGGCCTTCGACTCGCGCACGACCTGTTCGTAGTAATCCGCCAGCTCGCGCGAGCCCGTGAGCACGCCGGCGTCGTAGGCATTGAGGCCGTAGTCCTTCATAAAGCGCAGGCGCTTGGCATCGGGCAGTTCCGGCAACGTCGTCTGCACCTGACGGACGAACTCCTCCGTCACCACCAGCGGCGGCAGGTCGGGATCGGGGAAGTAGCGGTAATCCATGGCCTCTTCCTTGCTGCGCATGGGGCGCGTGACGTTCTTGTCGGAGTCGTACAGGCGCGTTTCCTGCTTCACCTTGCCGCCGCCTTCGATCACTTCGATCTGGCGCTCGACCTCGAATTCGATGGCTTTTTCCACGAACCGGAAAGAATTGATGTTTTTCAGCTCCGCGCGGGTGCCGAGTTTTTTCTCGCCCTTGGGCCGCACCGAGACGTTGGCGTCGCAGCGGAACGAACCTTCCTGCATGTTGCCGTCGCAGATTTCGAGATAACGCACGAGCTCGTGCAGCT
>CAYIQV010000147.1:0-4923 GCA_964365635.1 uncultured Acidiferrobacteraceae bacterium | reverse complement strand
AAGTAGCCAGTGGCCGGTGGCAAGTAAAACCCCGATGTCGCGGAGTCGCTCGTGACCCTTGCCAGTTGTCGCTGGCTACTTGAAACTACTGCTCCATGCGTGTCATCACCCTCAACGTCAACGGCATCCGTTCCGCCACCACCAAGGGGCTGTTCGATTGGTTGGCGCGTCAGAAGGCGGACGTAGTTTGCCTGCAAGAGGTCAAGGCGCAGGAGGCTGACCTCACGGAGCCAATGCGCGCACCCAAAGGTTTTCACGGTTACTTCAACTGCGCCGGGAAAAAAGGTTATGCCGGGGTGGCGCTTTACAGTCGTCGTGAACCCGACAAGGTGCATGTGGGTTTCGGTTCCAAAGAGCACGACGATGAAGGCCGCTATCTGCAGGCGGATTTCGGCAAGCTCAGCCTCGTTTCGCTTTATCTGCCTTCGGGCTCGGCCGGGCCCCATCGCCAGGAATCGAAATTCCGTTTCATGGATCATTTTTTCCCGATTCTTAAGAAGCTGCGTGGCGACGGACGCGAATACATTCTTTGCGGCGACTGGAACATCGCGCACCAGGAGATTGATTTAAAGAATTGGCGCTCGAACCGGAAGAATTCCGGTTTTCTGCCGGAGGAGAGGGCTTGGTTGACACAGGTGTTCGACGATGTTGGCTGGGTGGATGTGTTTCGCACGCTGAATGACAAACCCGATCAATACACCTGGTGGTCCAATCGGGGTCAGGCGTGGCTCAAGAATGTCGGGTGGCGTATTGATTATCAGATCGCCACGCCCGGTATTGCCAGGAAAGCGGAGAAGGAACGCATCTATAAGGACAAGCGCTTCTCCGATCATGCGCCGTTGATCATCGATTACGATTACATGTTGTAAACCCAGCCGGGAAAACCGAGGTGCGGTCTCAGATCTCTTGCTTCTGCTGTTCCGTGTAACCCAGCATCTTCTTTACCCATGGCAACAGCAGGTAGGCCGGGAAGGAGAGGAAAAAGGTGAGCAGGAAGTAGGGCGCGTAACCCATGTAATGCGCGCCGTAACCGCTGGCGAACCCGGAGAGATGGCGGGTGAGGGCAAACAGCGAGGACAGCAGGGCATATTCCGCCGCGGAGTGTTTTTTGTTCACAATGCTCATGAGGAAGGCGAGAAACGCCGCCGTGCCCAATCCCCCGGTGAACGATTCGAGCGCGCTCGCGGAGTACAGCATCACCATGTAGTCAGCCAAAAGCGGAGCCCCGGTTGCGGCCGGCGGGATTACCGTGGCCGCCCACACATAGCCAAGATTCGATACCGCCTGAAACAGGCCCAGAATCCACAGTGCCTTGAAGATGCCGATGCGGTCCGTGAACCAGCCGCCGACGATGCCGCCCGCAATCGACAGCACCAGGCCGAGATTCACCGACACCAGGCCAATCTGGGTGGCACTGAAACCGGAGTCCACCCAGAACGGCTTGACCATGAAGCCCATGGCGGCGTCACCGAGCTTGAAGGTGAGCACGAAGAGAATGACGGGGAGAATGTATGGCCGTTTCAGCATCTCGGCCAGTGCGCTCAGGAGCGGTACCGAGGTGACGTCGGATTGTGGCGATTTCGGCGCCGATTCACGGCGCAGGGCGATGGTAGCGCCCGTAGCGATCAGGATGACGCTGATGACAATGGCAAGACCGTTGGTCACTGAATTGTTCAGACCCGCCAGGTTGATGGCCTGTATCACGATCTGTTGGACAACGAATCCAGCGCCGAAAAGGGCCAGCGACACCAGCAGCAGTTTCCCCAGAAACCACCGTTGGTGAACCACCGCGACAACTTGTTCCTTCGGTGCGTACAGGCAAACCACGCCGAGCACGGCGATGATGGCGGCCGCGGCGACGTAGGCCCCAGGCCAGCTCAGGTAATCACTCAATATAAGGATTATGCCGGCGGTGAGAATACCGACGCGTCCCATGCCGATGCGGATGCCATTGGCGAGGCCGAGTTCTTTCTTGCCGAGAAATTCGATGGTGTAACCATCGATGGCAATGTCGTTGGTGGCGGAGAGCAGCGTAAACAGCCCGATCGCCATCCAGACCGCAGGTCCGAAACCGGACTGAACCGAAAGAAATAACAAGACCATACCCATGGCGAGATCCACGGCGAGCATCCAGCGGCGGTGGTGACGGTAATAGTCCACGGCCGGGGCCCAGAGAAATTTGATGGTCCAGGCCAGTCCGAGGAGTGAAAGAAACCCAATCTCGCGCAGATCCACGCCCAGTTGGCGAAAATGAACCGGGAAGACATCGTAGAAGAGACCAAACGGGAAACCTTGGGCGAAATAAAGAATACCTACCCAGAACATTTTTGATCTGAGCAGTTTTTGTTCTGACACAGGCATCCCTTGTTTTAGATGAGTATTTTGATCTTTGGCTTTGAAAGCGCATCGCCCGCATTTCGTAGCTGTGTATGCGGAGCGGCTAACATCTTAACCGCTTTGGGGGTGGTTTTCTCTCTGAGTTGATCGGACGGCAGATCAAGGAAAATTAAAAATGAAACGTCGTTGAGAGGGGGCATCCCGGATCTAACCCGCGTTTGCCCATGGTGTTTTTCAACCCGTCCCACTGGGTGTAAGCATGCAAAAACGCGTCAATGGGCTGCAAGAAACGTCATGGGCCATCAGCCAAAAACCAGATTTTCGATGCCAATTCATATTCAATAATGCTTACAACTTATTGATTCATATCAGTTACAAAAGAATGGTACACCTCTTGCACCCTCAGTCCCCAGACAATCATTTTCAGCGACGGGACAGAGGGATCTATGTTCAACAATTTCGGGGTGTACGGCGCCAGCCACGTAAAAAAAACGATACCGGCCACCATGGCCGTAGCAATCGGATTTGGTCTGGCCATGATAATTCTGGGGCAGCCGATGCCAGTACAAGCAGCCATCTCCGGCATGTCTTCCTCTAGCCTGGTTGATCTCGGATCTCATGCAGAAGCCAGTCAGGCTCTAGGGCAGCCGCGGGGCAGCAACCAGCTGGCCATGGTCGAGACAAAAAACCGTGCGGTTGAAACAGTGAGCCACATGCGCACCTTGGCCGCGCAGGGTGATGCCGAGGCGCAATATACCTTGGGAGCACTTTATAACCGCGGCGTGGCGGGTGTGGAAAAGGACATGATTGAGGCCGTGCACTGGTATCGCCGGGCGGCGGAACAGGGCCACAGCATTGCCCAGTTCAACATGGGCGTTTTCTATGCCACCGGTACAGGAGTGGCGCGAGATTTCAGTGCTGCTACGCAGTGGTGGCGGATGGCGGCAATGCAAGGCCATGCAGAGTCTCAGTTCAACATCGGGCTTTTCTATGCAGAAGGCACGGCAGTAAAACAGGATGCCGCGGAAGCGGTGAAATGGTGGAACATGGCCGCCAAACAGGGTCATGCGGCGGCGCGCTTTAACCTTGGTCTCATGTATATGAAGGGCGACGGTGTCGAAGAGAACCAGGATGAGGCGGTGCGCCTGTGGCGCCTCTCCGCCAAACAAGGGTTCACACAAGCGGCCAGTGTCCTGAAGGTGCTGCATTTGGGTGAGTAGTCGCGGGAAGATAACGACCAGACCTAAAGAGTATTCATTTCGTAATTAATAAAAAACGGCCCTCAATGTGAGGGCCGTTTTTGTTGTTGCCTGTCGTCATTTATCTGTGATCCAAGCTACCCCATGCTGTCTCAAACTTACCAGATGTTCCGTGCCTCGCCTCCTCCAGGACTGCTGGTTGCTAAATCTGAATAAACGGGCGAACTGTTAAAATGGTCAATAAAATCAATGAGAAAAAATCTTAGACAGGGATCCTGGACTGGACCCAGTTGCGGTTTGGCTTGAGAACCAGCACAATGGTTTCAGGATTTTGCACTCAGTATGGATGTACAAACTGTCTTAAACCAATAGAAGTTGAGGAGGAGGAGTCCAATGAAGTTTAAACGCGTAACAACGCTGAGTCTTATTTTTGCCTTGGTAACCTGGTTCAGCAGCGCCCTGGCGGCGAGTGATGAGTTGGGTATTTTCGAGCGGATTCTCGAAGCCTCGGGTTCGTTCAACGACACGACCGCAGCCCTTGAGAAAGCGATTAGCGAATCGAAGCTGACGCTTCATGCTAAGCGCGATCTTACCTACACCGACAAGCAGCAGCAGGCCCGGGTCTATGTGCTGACCTCTCCGGCTTTCCTCGATGCAGCCAAGAGTGAAGCGGCCAATACCGCCTCGGCGCAGATTCTGCGCATTGGTGTGTATGAGTTTGGCGAAGGCAAGAAAACCCACGTCAACATTGCCAATCCGGTAGCGCATGCCATGGTGTTCTATTCTGGCTCGAAGAGCTATGGCCAGATGATTACCGCCGCGAAGGCCGTGGAGCAGGAACTCAAGGACGTGATTGCCAAGGTTCCCGGCAAGATCGACGTCGTGCAGCTTGAGCCGAAGCGTTCCGAAAAATCCCTCAATAAGTTCAATGGTGACGGTCCGGCCAAGATGATGGCCAAGTTCCGTAACTGGGAAGAAAGCCAGAATGCGGTGCTCAAGGACAAACCGGAAAACTTTGCCAGCGTCGTGGCCCGCGTGGAGAACACACTGCGTGCCAGCCAGGACAAAGGCGTGGACGATTCTTCCGGTTGGCGTTTGCTGAGCAAGGTCGCCGTGAGTGACAACGCCGTCTATTTCGGCATCACCAACGACTACACCGAGAACAAGTGCATTCGCATCAACTCCGACTTCCGCAGCGAAGGCAAGACCAAAGACGCCCCCTACCCGGGTGTGGACCATGCCCCGTCAATGCCGATCGAAGTGCTCGTTATCAATGATGGCAAGCAGGTGCAGGTGGTGCAGTACGGCGAGATGTGGCGCATGCAGCTGTACTTCTGGGACTCGGGCTACATGGCGTTCGCCAAAAATACTCTGATCCCGAGCATTA
>CAYIQV010000146.1:0-5000 GCA_964365635.1 uncultured Acidiferrobacteraceae bacterium | reverse complement strand
CGCCAAGCTAACCTGCGGCGTAGGCGGCGCGAAGCGCCGACGTAGCGAGTCAGGTTGAGCGACGTGTTAGACAGCGTCATTGGTATTTGCGCCGCTTAAACGCTTGGACATCGTTCGCGTCAAGAGTAAAGAACTCTGTGTTGCGGATTCGCTTTGCAGCAAAGCGCTGTTGCCAGTACGCTTCGATTCCCGTGGGGTCATCCGTCGGAATTGTATGAACTTGGTGGGTTTCGTCTGGCAATTCCAAGCGTACCTCGCGGTACCGGCGGGATGGGTCGGTCGATTTTCCGATCTTGTACTTACGACCGGAGCGAAGCATATAGACGTAACCCTTCACTCTCTCGTTGGGCCCAGCATCAGCGGCATCCATCTCCGCAGGCTGGTTTTTCTTCGCGATCATCGATGCCTTGGAGAACTGCCCGGGCGTCTCACCGAGAGCGACGATCAATTTTGCAAGAACACCGCTCTTGCGGAGTGGTCTGATTACTCCCAAGCTCGGAAATGAGTGGTCTCTTTTACGTTCTCGCGCGAGGTCGTCCTCGGTTGGCCAGCGCTCTTCTCTTTCGATAAGCACCGCAACGGCTTCTGCGATGCGCGAATCCGGCGTGCGCGGGCCTGCGAACTCGCGGGTCTCAAGTCCAATTTCTGAGAGCAGGCTATTCCATCCATTCCACCATTCCTGCGTCCGCAGCCATTTGTCCTTGATGCCGGTCTCGCTGACAAACGCATCAAAGCCAATATGGCCGCCTCGTTCGGCAGCGAGTTCTCGAATCCTCTGCATGATGGCGTCTTTGGTCATGAGTGCGTCTGTCTAACGCCGCGTTGAGCCGCGCGGGGCACGGACATAACAGGAAACAGTGCGCTGTCTCATCGCGTCGGCCTCGAACGCGAAGTTAGAGATCATTTGATGTCGGTTTGTTGGGTGTTAGCCAAGTCAAACATGCTTCTTTGAAAAGAACACCAACCACCGCACCTACCCCGACAGTAAAAAGTGAAAGCGGTGTTTCTATTAGCAGCCATGTGAATATTTTTTTTATTCCTTCCCACTGCATATTGGAGATAGAAGATATGTCTATTTGTAACCAGATAAAGAGGTATACAAGAGGCAATTCGGGCCAGACGCCGGTTTTCAGCCACTGGAAACATTGATACCCAACAATAAGGGCCCCCGCCAAAATACTGTACCCAATTATTGATAAAGATATTGATTCGACTTTATCTTGGAGTGCTGTATCGGAAGTCTCAGCCATATTTTGATCTCTAACGCTGAGCTAACCGGCGCGCGGTTTCTGCGCGTCCGGGTTGTGCGCCGTGTTAGGCGCTTTATTTTGGAAATTCTGGGCTAATGGCGAAAGATATGCCAATGCCAGAATGGCTCCATCCAGAACTGTGGCGATTTGGCCAAAAAAGTTCTCCATCGGGCCTTGAGCGGAGAAACCACTTAAGGGTATGAGAAGAGTTCCCACAACATACAGAATCAAAAAAAGGTGTCTCGCCCAGTTTTGGAAAAAGAATAAGCCAACTGAAGCGATCAGCCAGAGCCCTAACCACGTTCCGTAATAAAGGGGATGGTGCACTGGAAGAAGTGCTCCGAAACCAGCGTACTCCCCGGCACGTTGTTCTATCTCTAGATATAAGGGATTGGCCAAGCCTGCCGAGATGTACGGGAAGAAGAACCACACGACGTAACTAACGGTGGCCGTGACGACAAAGATTTGAAAGAGTCGTATCTGTCCCATTGTTTTTAGCCTAACGACCAAGCTCATGCGCCGGCGTAGCCGGTCGCATGGAGCGCCGAGTTAGGCAAATTGGCGATAGAGTTCCCAACATCTATCCTCCGCAATATAGGATTGAAGCTCATGGGATGGAAATCTCGAGCGAACATTGCGCAACGCTCCATCAACGATTGCAGGATCGCGCGTATAGAACACAAACTCACGCATCCCGTTGGTGGTGATTGCGAGAACCTGAAGAGAGGCCTGATTGCGTCCGAGTTGCTCGGAAAGCGCGTCTTCAATGTAACCCAGAAGCTCCATCTCATCATTGGATGGTAATCCATGTTCATTAGGCGCCAAAAGCGGTACTGCCACCCCAACACGATAAATGTACTGAGAATGGCCGCGGAGTTGTTTAGCTGAATCATTGCGGCGAATAATGATGGGGCGTTGTTCGTGCTGTCCTTGCAGCACGGACCATCTTGAATCTGAAGGGTACGACGCTGAGCTTTTGTCCAAAACTGGCAACTGGATACCCTCCTCCTATTTGCCTAACGTGGAGTTGAGGGGACGCGCCGCCGATAGGCGGAGCGTCCCCTCGAACGAAAGGTTAGGGGTGCGGTTCGAGTTTTGCAACATAACGGCACGCTGGATACTTTGTGCAACCGTAAAACTGTGAACCTGCGTTGGCTCCAGACTTGGCGGTACGAAGAACGAGCGGGCTACCGCACTTGGGGCATTCAGTGGTGCTTAAAAACCGCTCCTTAAGCGATGCAACATGCTTTCGGCGCGTAGCCCAACTCTTGGGAAGCATGCCCTCCCTCAACGCCACCGCAATCTCTTGAACTTCTTGATCGGAGAACAACACAACCGAATGGCTCTTGATGTAGGACGTGTAGCCTCTACTCATGACATTCGGCGGAAGTGACGTCTTGAACTCGCACTTACCCCAGAACATGACAATTGAAACGAACTTGCTGTGATCGAGGCTCAGAAATTCGGACAGGGCTTTCGTGTGGCGATAATTCTGATGAAGCGGATTCTGAAATTTGTACTTCTTTCCGAAGATGCTTTGGGTCCATTGAGGATTCTTCTCATCACCGAAAATCCAGCCGTCCATGTTCTTTGTTTCGACAACGAATATGCCGTACCTGGACACAATGACGTGATCGATTTGGGTCGTTCCGTTTGCTGCTGGAATCGTGACGTTATTGATATCGATATATACCTGCGGATCAAGAAATATCTTCTTGGCAAGTGTCCCTTGAACCTCGCCTACCCATCCCTTGAGAATTGACCTGAGGGACATTGGTGAGCACCCCTAACGCTGAGCTAACCGGCGCGCGGTTTCTGCGCGTCCGGGTTGTGCGCCGTGTTAGGCGCTTTATTTTGGAAATTCTGGGCTAATGGCGAAAGATATGCCAATGCCAGAATGGCTCCATCCAGAACTGTGGCGATTTGGCCAAAAAAGTTCTCCATCGGGCCTTGAGCGGAGAAACCACTTAAGGGTATGAGAAGAGTTCCCACAACATACAGAATCAAAAAAAGGTGTCTCGCCCAGTTTTGGAAAAAGAATAAGCCAACTGAAGCGATCAGCCAGAGCCCTAACCACGTTCCGTAATAAAGGGGATGGTGCACTGGAAGAAGTGCTCCGAAACCAGCGTACTCCCCGGCACGTTGTTCTATCTCTAGATATAAGGGATTGGCCAAGCCTGCCGAGATGTACGGGAAGAAGAACCACACGACGTAACTAACGGTGGCCGTGACGACAAAGATTTGAAAGAGTCGTATCTGTCCCATTGTTTTTAGCCTAACGACCAAGCTCATGCGCCGGCGTAGCCGGTCGCATGGAGCGCCGAGTTAGGCAAATTGGCGATAGAGTTCCCAACATCTATCCTCCGCAATATAGGATTGAAGCTCATGGGATGGAAATCTCGAGCGAACATTGCGCAACGCTCCATCAACGATTGCAGGATCGCGCGTATAGAACACAAACTCACGCATCCCGTTGGTGGTGATTGCGAGAACCTGAAGAGAGGCCTGATTGCGTCCGAGTTGCTCGGAAAGCGCGTCTTCAATGTAACCCAGAAGCTCCATCTCATCATTGGATGGTAATCCATGTTCATTAGGCGCCAAAAGCGGTACTGCCACCCCAACACGATAAATGTACTGAGAATGGCCGCGGAGTTGTTTAGCTGAATCATTGCGGCGAATAATGATGGGGCGTTGTTCGTGCTGTCCTTGCAGCACGGACCATCTTGAATCTGAAGGGTACGACGCTGAGCTTTTGTCCAAAACTGGCAACTGGATACCCTCCTCCTATTTGCCTAACGAGGCTGTAGAAAAACCATCCGCACATGCTGCCGCAGAGGAACGAAAAGCGCAATGGTGAGTCGAAGCTGTACCCGATCCTCACAGACAAACACACCCCATGGCCCGCTACAAACACATCGATACCAACCCCCGGTTCTTGCCCGTCGATCTGGCGCGACAGTTGTTGCCGGGGACATTCGAGCATGCGTTGAATCACCTGCTCGATCACGAGATCGATCTATCGGACTTCGATAAACGCTTCGTGAACGACCTGACGGGAGCCTCGGCGTATCCACCGGCGATGCTCTTGAAGGTGGTGCTCTTCGCTTACGCGCAAGGCATCGTCAGCAGTCGCGGCGTCGAGCGGGCCTGCCGCGAACACGTGACCTTCATCGCCTTGTGCGGCGATAGCAGCCCGCACTTCACCACGATCGCGAACTTCGTCAGCACCTTGGGAGACGACATTGCCCGTGTGTTCGCCGCGGTACTCGCGATCTGCGACCGGCAAGGCTTGATCGGGCGCGAGATGTTCGCGATAGACGGGGTGAAACTGCCCAGCAACGCCGCGAAGAGCAGGAGCGGTACACGCTCGGACTTCGAGCGTCAGGCCACGAAGCTCGAAGCGGCGGCGAAGACGATGCTCGCGCGACACCGTGAGGAGGATTCCAAGCCCGTCGAACCCGATCTGGCGGCGAAGGAAACCAAGCGCATCGAGCGGCTCGCGCGCGATGCCGTGCAAATTCGCGACTGGCTTGCCGAACATCCCGAGGACCGTCGCGGCGCCAAGGGCTCGATTCGCAAGAGCAACCGCACCGACAATGAGAGCGCCAAGATGGCCACCGGCAAGGGCGTGATTCAAGGCTACACCGGCGTCGCCGCCGTCGATGCCCGGCACCAGATCATCGTCGAAGCGCAAGCCCACGGCACCGGCAGCGAACAGGAACTGCTCGTGCCCGTGGTCAAGGCCATGCA
>CAYIQV010000145.1:2021-5009 GCA_964365635.1 uncultured Acidiferrobacteraceae bacterium | reverse complement strand
CGTGCCTTTCTTCCCGCAGGAAGAATACCAGTGCGGCCCGGCGTCGCTCGCCATGGTGCTCAACGCCACGAACGCCAGCGTCACCCCCGCCGAGCTGGTTCCAGAGATTTACCTTCCGGAACGCCAAGGCAGCTTGCAGATCGAGATGGTCGCCAGTACGCGCCGTCACGGGCGCGTCCCTTATGTGCTGCGGCCGCAGCTCGAATCGGTCTTCGCCGAAGTCGCTTCGGGCAACCCGGTGCTGGTCCTGCAAAACCTGAGCTTTTGGTGGTATCCGAAATGGCACTACGCCGTGGTCGTGGGCTTCGACCTGTCGCGTGGCGCAATCGTGCTGCGCTCGGGACGCGAGGAACGGCATGTAATTCCGATCGAGCTGTTTGAACGTACCTGGCGCCGCGGCGATTACTGGGCGCTGGTGGTCATGCCGTCCGACCGCCTGCCATTCACGGCCGAGGAAACGCCCTACCTGCAGTCCGTGGTGCCGCTCGAACGCCTGGCGCGCTGGCAGGAAACGGCGAGCGCCTATGCCGCAGCGCTCAAGCGCTGGCCGAAGAGTCTCGTGGCACAACTGGGGCTGGGCAACAGCCGCTACGCGCTCGGCGATTTACGCGGTGCCGAAGACGCCTTCCGCAAGGCCACCCAGGTTCATCCGGAATCGGCGGACGCGTTCAACAATCTCGCCCAGACACTCGCCGATCAGCAGCATTGGGCCAAGGCACAACAGGCGGCGCGGCGCGCCGTGGAACTGGGCGGGCCGCGGAGCAAGACTTACCGGGAAACGTTGCAGCTCATCGAAACACATCTCGGAAATACCAACTAAGGAAAGTCAGGTTAATTATGACTATTTGACGCAAAGACGCGAAGGCGCAAAGAAAAGCCCGGATAAGTTAATTATTAAAAAAATCTTTGCGTCTTTGCGGCAAAAACTATTATTCAGAAGTTCCTTAGTGTTTCGACACCGGCGGCTGTAGTTCTTCGAAGACCAATTGCACGCCGACGCGGATGTATTCCACCAACTCGGCGAACGCGCGTGCATCCGCTTCATCGACCCCGGCTTCTTCCGCCTCGGCCTCGGAAATCCGGAAAATATCGGCAACGATCTCGCTCGCGTCGCCAGACAACTCTGACACATCCTTCACGCCGCCACTCAACAGCCCGAACAGGTAGCCGCGGCACCAATCCGCGAGACCATCGATCTGTTGCTGGAAGCTGTGGTCATCGCCGGGCAACAATGGCTCGAATTCGTAATCCACGCTGTAAAGCCGTGCGTGCGTCTGTTGATATAACACAGTGAGAATCTGAACCAGCTCCGCGGACAGCACGGCGACCGGTTGCTCCTGCCGCCCCAGAATCAGGTTCTGCCACGAAACCGCCTGGCCGTTCGGGGCGCACAACACCCCGGTGATGATGCCGTGCGCCTCGGCGGCGCTCGTGGTCACGCCGGCCTCGCGCAAAACACGCTCGATTTCGTGGTAATCGGGAAGGGAAGGGGAAATTTCCAAGGCGGAACTCTGGCGGGGGCTCAGGCCCTTATGTGGAACCGGCAAGTCTAACACCCGGTTCCGGCGACCGAAAGCGTTGACCTTGATCGGCCTCGGTCCTATATTTGTGAACATTATGGCGAACGACGATTCCCGCATGGACAATCAGGACCTCAAAATCCTCGAAAGCCGTATCGACGATTTGATCGAAACCTGCCGCCGTCTGAAAAACGAGAACCAGGCGCTCAAGTCCGGCCAGAACACTCTGAACGAACAACACACCCGACTCGTGGAAAAAACCCGGGTCGCGCGCGCACGCATTGAAACCATGATCGATCGCCTCAAGGCGTTGGAGCGCAGCTAACGTGAAAGAAACCCGCGAAGGTGTCACCGTCACCATCCTCGGCAAGGAGTTTGTGGTGGCCTGCCCCGAGGACGAACGCCCGGCACTGGTGGCCGCCGCCAACCTCCTCGACAAAAAAATGCGCGAGATCCAGACCGGCGGCAAGGTCATCGGCGCCGAACGCACGGCGATCATGGCCGCCCTCAACATCGCCAACGATTTTCTCGAACTGCGCAATCGCGGCGGCATGTCCCTCGATATGACACAGAAGCTACGGTTTTTACAAAACAAAATCGACGCTGCGCTACGCCTGGATGTACAAACCCGCCAATAGGTATATTATTTAGGTGCGCCCCCTGCGGTGCGCGTGACCGTTCCAGTTATCCTCTGAACCTATAAGTACTAGTAACGGGAGCCGAATTGCAGATGCTGTTGTGCATGTCCGCCCTGGCCGCGGAAAGCCTGATGCATCTCTGAGGCGCCCACTTGAACCCAACGGTTCAAGGCGACGGAGCGGCACGGCATTCGCGGAGGGCGTCTCTTCATTTTTCTTTTCAGAAAAAATTTATCCCGTGCCGACCACAAAAAATGACCTGCGCCGCAACCTGCGCGCAAAACGTTCCAGCCTGTCCCTCGACGAACAGCGTCACGCCACCAACCGGCTCGCGGCTAACGTCGCCGGCATGCGCCTGTTTCTGGTGAGCCGGCGCATTGCCTGCTACCTGCCGAATAACGGCGAGATCGATCCCGGCTCGGTCATGGCGCATATCTGGCGCATGCGCAAAACCTGCTACCTGCCGGTGCTGTCGCGCCTGACGCACGATCGTTTGTGGTTTGCCAAGGCCACGCCGGACATGGAACTCAAACCCAACCGCTTCGGCATCCCCGAACCGGTGGTGTCCTCGCGGGAACTGGTGCGGGCACAGGAGCTCGACCTGATTCTCATGCCGCTGGTTGGCTTCGACCGGCGCGGCAACCGCCTCGGCATGGGCGGCGGCTTTTACGACCGCAGCCTCGAATTCCTGAACCACCGCCAACAATGGAAAAAACCGCATGTCTTCGGCCTGGCGCATGATTTCCAGCAGGTCGAGGCGCTGGATGCCGAACCCTGGGATGTGCCCATGCAGGGTGTCATCACCGACCGGGCGGTCTATCTTTTCGATG
>CAYIQV010000145.1:0-1921 GCA_964365635.1 uncultured Acidiferrobacteraceae bacterium | reverse complement strand
GCCCTGCGCAGCCGGCTGAAGCTCGACCTCGTCGTGGCCAACGCCGAGAACATCGCCGATGGCGCCGGCGTTACCAGAAAAACCGCCAACGAATTGTTCGCCGCGGGTGTGGACGTGCTCACCAACGGCAACCACGCCTGGGACAAGAAAGAAGCCCTTGAGTACATCCTCACCGAGCCGCGTCTGTTGCGCCCACACAATTACCCCGAGGGCACGCCCGGCACCGGCTGGCTCGTGACCACCACCGCGACCGGCCACAAGGTCGGCATCCTGAACGTCATGGGCAACGTGTTCATGCACCCGCATCTCGCCTGCCCCTTCGCCTGCGTGGACCGCGCCCTCGCGGCCAAGCCGGAGGACGTGAAGATGGTCTTCGTGGACCTGCACGCGGAAGTCACGAGCGAGAAAATGGCCATGGGCTGGTATCTCGACGGGCGCGTGAGCGCGGTCGCCGGCACCCATACCCATGTACCAACCGCGGACGAGCGTATCCTTCCGAAAGGCACCGGCTATATCACCGACGTCGGCATGACCGGCTGCTACGATTCCGTCATCGGCATGGACATCCAGAAATCGCTCAAGCGTTTCATTCATAAACTCCCGGAACGCTTTGAGGTCGCCGAAGGCCCGGGCACGCTCTGCGGCGTGCTGCTCGACATCAACGAGGCCACCGGCCAGTGCCGCGCCATTACGCGCATCCGCGTGCCAGAGGTTATTGAGCAACCAGCCAAGATCGTGCGCATAGCCAACTGAATTCCTTGCCAGCATGAATTACTGGCTCATGAAAACCGAGCCCGACGCGTTCGGGATCGCCGACCTCAAGAAACGCCGCAAGCAGACCGAGCACTGGGACGGCGTGCGCAACTACCAGGCGCGCAATTTCATGCGCGCCATGCAGCCGGGCGATCAGGCGTTTTTCTACCACTCCAGCTGCGCCGAACCCGGTATCGCCGGCATCGTCGAGATCGCGTGCGCGGCCTACCCCGACTTCACCGCCTTCGATCCGAAAGACCCACACTACGACCCCCGGAGCTTTGCCGCCAAACCGGTGTGGTACATGGTGGACGTCAAACTCGCGCGTGCATTCAAGCAACCGGTAACGCTGGCACGGATCAAGGCCACGCCCGCGCTCAAGAACATGCGCCTGGTGCAGCGCGGCAACCGGCTGTCGATCATGCCGGTGACGGCCAAAGAATGGCAAACTATCCTGCAACTGGAAAAGAAATCCTGATAACCTTCCTGCCCGGTCATTGTCCTGTACGGAGAAATCAAGCGTGAAAGTGATAGTCAAGTTTCTGTTGATCGCCGCCGCCCTGTTCCTGTCGGCTTCCGCCGTGGCCGCGACACCGTCCGCCAAAACGGAAAATCCGCAGGTGCGCCTGACCACCAATCTCGGCGTCGTCGAACTGGAACTCGATGCCAAGCGTGCGCCGCTCACGGTCCAAAACTTTCTTGCCTACATGGGTCGCGGCTATTACAACGGCACCATCTTCCACCGCGTCATTCCCGGCTTCATGATTCAGGGTGGCGGTTTCGTACCCGGCATGCGCGAGAAGTCCAAGGGCATCCCGCTGAAGAACGAGGCCGACAACGGCCTGAAGAACCTCGCCGGCACCATCGCCATGGCCCGCACTCCCGACCCGCACTCGGCCGGCGCGCAGTTTTTCATCAACACCGTGGACAACCCCAATCTCGACCACCGCGACAAGACCGATCAGGGCTGGGGCTATTGCGTGTTCGGCAAGGTCACGAAAGGGATGGATGTGGTGAAAAAGATTGAATCAGCGGCGACTGGAAATGCCGGGCGGTTTCAGGACGTACCGAAGCAAGATGTGGTGATTGAGAAGGTGGAATTGATTAAGAAGTAGTTGTCGTCCTCGCCCAGGTGTCGTCCTCGCAGAAGCGGGGACCCAGGGTGTGA
>CAYIQV010000144.1:0-5038 GCA_964365635.1 uncultured Acidiferrobacteraceae bacterium | reverse complement strand
AAGTTGTGTTGCTACGCAACGCTTGGTGGGTTACGGCACAAACGGCGTGACTAACCCACCCTACATCGATTATGGAACCGCCTAAGTAAGCACCATTCTCCTCTGGGCCCGTTCAACCCGTAATCCGCAACTGCCCCTCGTGTGGCTCGCGAAAAGCATTGGCCTCGCGCAGTTGCGTCAGCGCCCGATCGAAGTCATCGAAGTCGATCCGCGCGGTGAATTCCTGAGCGCGGTCCAGCATTCTGATATAGGGGTCGGTGTTGCCTTGGCGCGTGAGGGCGCGCAGCGCCAACAGGTAATCCTCCCGGTAGACCGTCGGGATGATAATCCGCGCCCGCGCGCCGCGCACGAGTTCGGCGTTCAGCATGACGCGGGCGATACGCCCGTTGCCGTCGGCGAACGGGTGAACTTCCGCGACCAGGAACATCATATACATCGCCCGGGCCAGCGGATTATCGAGCGCCTGGTAGGGCTCGAAGCCTTTCAGGAGCGTCCCGGCAACGAGTTCCGGCGCCACGAACACGGTATCCCCGGCGCGGTTTTCTTTTTCCTTGAACCGTCCCGGCTGCTTTTCCGGACGCCCCGCGAGCAATGTGGCATGACGCGTCTTGAGCAGCGCGATGAGCTCCTCGGCCGAGGCCGGCACGCGGTTCATCTCCGCGCTGTTCGAAACTATCTGATAGGTACCGAGGATGTCGTGGGCGTCGGCCGGTCGCTGAGGAAAGAGCTTGCCGCGGAAGACGATGTCGGCCGCCTCCTCGACCAGAAACTCGGTGCCCTCGATGTAGTTCGAAAAATACGCTTCGAAAAAAGCGAGATGGCGCAGCCCGTTCGCTGTCTGCACTGGCGCGGGGCGCACCGGCAACACGGCACGGCGCAGCGCCGCAAAAAGCGTCATGAAAAGCTCCAGGCGGTGTGCATCGTAGGGAACGCCCGCTGCCCGAGCGCGGCCCGCGCCCGAGGCGAGCCTTGCCTCGCGGGTACCGAGTATGCCACCGATGAGCGTGTCCAGTGCCTTCGACTCATCGGCAAGATCGAGAGTGGCTGCGATGTTCCGTGCCTGATCGCGCAGGCGGTTAAGCTCTTCTTCGCCGTGCACACGCGCGATTTCATCGAGATACTCTTCAATCTCGGCGCGCGTCCAACTCTTGGATGTGCCGCTGCGCGCGCGGGCCGGTTGCAAGTTCTCGAGCAGCGCGCGTGCACGCGAGGCGAGATGCAGGCCCTCCATAAAAGGATTGTCGCCCGCGACCGGGCCCTGGCCTTTGAGCAGCCGCAGGGTGACCCCGGGCAACTGCGCCCGTTTGGTGTATTTATAAGTCAGGAACAAGGTACCGTCGCGGGTCAAACCACCTTCCAGCGCCGAGCGATGGCTGACGACGGCGCCCGGGTAGTACCGGCCGAGGATACGATACAGGTTGCGGCGGACAATGTTCTCGGGCGGGTCTTTGAGGTTCGTGGTGTAGAGTTTGGGCGCGATGCGGCGCAGCCGGCCGGCCTTCACGTCGCGTGAAATAGCAGTCGAGATGCGCGAATCGGCGCTGCCGAAGACGACTTCTTCCTGAGCGGCCGGCTGTTGATTTTTTTCCATTAAGCTGACGAAAAGATGGCCTGAATGTGAAGAAATATAGTTTAAACTACCTATAATGTGAAGTTTTTTATAATAAGTAGTGATCTGGCATTATCATTCGAGAAATACCGGCTTTATTTCGGCGGCGTCACCGTGCCGGCGTAGAACACTTCGCACTCGCCGCCGGGAAGGAGCTCCCTCCCCTTCTGGAGCAGCTTGCGCGCGGGCCCGGTAAGGGTCTTGAAGATGCCCGGCTTTTCCACCACCGGTTTCTGAAAGGTGCCGTGTATGTTCTGCCGCACCAGGGCGCAGCCCTTGGCGTCGATCAGGGCCATGGTCATGTTCTCAAACCGTTCATTGATGAAATCGAGCCCGCCCATGAGGGCGAGGCGGTTCTTGGGCGTGGCTAGGGCCACGTCCTGCGCCTGGGCCACGCCGTGTTCGACCTTCCACTCCGAGACCAGTTGGCGGATCTCACTGTGGCCACCCGCGCCCTTAAAGATACTCGCGAAGTTGTATCCCTTCGTAACCGCCACACCCACCGGCCCGCCCAGGAAAAAGGCGCCCACGTCCGCGAGGTTGAAGTTCTGGCTGGACTCATAGCGGTCGAACTTCTTGTCGAGATCAGTGCCTTCGAGCTTCAGGTTCTCGCCGCGCAGCGAAACCTGCCCCGCGGCGGTTTGTTTCAACTCGTTCAGGGTCTTGCCCTGCAGCACGAGGTCGGCGGAGAAATCCATCCAGCCTTCGGCGATATTCTGCGGCGACACCACTTTGGAAAGTTCCTCGAGGCGAAACTGCTCCAGCGCGTAAACTACGTGGTGCGCGGGGGCGGCGCCCGAAAAGTCCGCCCGGAGGCTCCCCGAACCGTAACCGCCGAAGAAACGCAACGTCACCGGCTTGAGGTCGAAGACGCCCTGCTTGGCGACAGCCGCGAGCTTTAACTCGTACAGCGTGAAGTCATTTTTCCGGATCTCGCCGCAGGCGAGTTCCGCCGTGAAGGACAGGTTCTTTATGAACTCCGGGCTTTTCCCGCGCGCGAGCCGCGGACGGTACAGGGCCAGGCGGCAGTCCATGGCCTCGATGCCGTCGCCGGTCTGCTGGTCCGTGTACTGGAGCGTCGCGCCCGCGAAGGAAACTTTATCGAGGTTCAGGGCGGGCAAGGCTGCTTGCGCCGGCCCCGGTTTCTCGAAGTTGAACTGGCCGTCGCGGTCGCGCTCGATGGTGATGCGCGGTTGTTGCAGTGCGATCTCGTTGATGTGGACTTCCTCGCGCAGCAGCGGCAACAGCTCGATCTCGATGCTGGCCTCCCTGGCGGAGACCAGGTCCACCCCGCGGTTACGGATGTGCGCGTCTTCCAGGGTAACGCGCAAGCCGGGGAAGAAGCCGAACCCCAGCCGGCCGTTAACTTTGACTTCCAGGCCTAAGGCTTTCGAGGCGGCTGCTTCCAGCCGCGGCTTGTAGGCATTGGCGTCCACAAAAAACAGCAGGGCCAGCGCCAGCAGAACGAGCAGGCCCACGAGCCCGCTGGCGGAAAAGAGGATGATTTTCACTGATCTTGGCATTGACCGGGTTCAGGGTTATCGGGGGAGCTAGATTACAGTCTAAGGCGGGCGGTGCCCGCAAAGAAGAAGTACACGAACTGGATGCGCAGCCCCTTAGATGAATACCGCCGGCGAGACGCCAAAACGCTTGGCGAGTCGCTTGATCTGTCGTGCGTTCAGTTCACGCTTGCCCACCAACATCTCAGACACCACGCCCTGGCTGCCGATCTCCGGCAGATCCGATTGCCGCAAGCCGTGTTCACGCATGAGAAACTTCAGCACTGCCGAAGGCTTGGCCTGCGGAATCGGCACATGCTCGGCCTCGTACTTTTCTATAAAGACGCTGATCGCGTCGGCGAGTTCCGCCATGGGATGCTTTTCGTCTTCTCCGATCTCGTCGAGGATCGCATCCAGCATTTCGACCGCGCGCGCATGGTCCTTCTTCGTGCGCAGTGTGCCAAGCGGCACCAAGGTGCGCAGACGGCGATAATCGCGAATAACCTGATCAAACTGACGGGCTTGCATAATCACTCCTTCCATTTGTCACTGTCATACTCAACGTGCGTCAGCACGTGTCGGATGTAAACCTTTTTGCGATTGTAATGAATCGCCGCAATCAACCTGAACTTGTTGCCACCAATATCGAAGACCGTGAATTTCCCGACCTTGTCCACCGATCGGAACGCCCGTTTAAGTTCGGCAAATGATCCAAAGTCGGTCCTGGACATGATGGCGTGCCACACACCCAGCGGGTCCGCCGCCTCCCTGTGCCTGGCCGCAAACTCGCGCAACCGCTTTCTTGTTATTACGTGCACCTACGCAGTATATATCTCATATCGAGATATTTCAAGACAAAGGCCGTCTCAAGCAATAGTGGCAGACTGAGGGGTTATGGCAATTTTGCGCCAGTGTGGGCGTGAAGTGTGGCAGAAAATGCGCCTAGAGATCCTCCGCCGCTGCAGGGCTGCGGCGCTGCCAACAAAGCCTTCAGGGTCGGACCCCGCAAAAGTCCCGCACTCGAGCTGCTGAAGAAACGGCACGCGTGAGCCGGATGCGTAACTGCCTGAAGTCGGAGGGGAAGATGGTTAGGGGCGGAATCGAATACTGATGAAGAATGCCTATTTTTGTTGTAATTGCACAATCTTTACCTGTTCCATGGTCCCGCCTTTTGTACCCACTTTGCCTTGGCCATGTAGCCAGTATCAACAATCAATACCGGACATCCTGGTATCCGCGAACATGATTCTGTTGCGTCAAAGCGCCGGCCTGTAATTTACATTTCCCAACCCTTATTGTTTCACTGGGGACAATGGGGACAGGGGACAGAAGTTGTAAATATATTGAATATAAACAAAAAAACCAAAAAAAAACGTCCCCACCGTGTCCCCAGAGTGGTGCGATTTTGGGGACAAAGCATTCCAGCAGCGTCCGAGGATTTCCGAGAAAAAATAACTCATCGAATTGTGCGTTGACGGCATGGTGGCGCAGGCAGCAATTTGCGCGCGGTTTTTACCAGTCACCATGTATGCCGCCGATCTTGCTGGCATTCACTTGGCCAATGTCGTCGTTCGATCTTCGCCTGTTTGGCTGGGACATAGAGGTCGGCGCAATCAAGAAGAGGATGGTGGGGGATACTCCTGGTCCGAATGGCGCTCTCGCGGCGAGCGGCCGGCCACGAATTCTGCCGCCTGCCTTCACGGAAAGGCTCGCTGCGGTTTCTTGTCTTGTGAGGTGCCTGTTACGGAGATGATTCTTGATCTATCACGTCTGCATTTAGAGAAGCTGCAACCGATGAGCCACGCTCATCGGCGCCGCCCTCCCTTGTCGCACGCCGGCGCGCCAGGCGAATGTCACACAACGCGTGGCGCGCGGGAAACACCTTTATACCAACGGCATCAAGCCGCGTCTCGATTATTGCCTTGCACCG
>CAYIQV010000143.1:0-5045 GCA_964365635.1 uncultured Acidiferrobacteraceae bacterium | reverse complement strand
TTTTTCATCGTCTTGAGGGTTTTGTCGGAGCCGCTTTCCACACCGAAGTCGAGTTGAATGCACCCGGCCTGTTTCATCAGCGTCAGCATTTCCTCGTCGGCGCGGTCCACGCGCGCCTGACAGGCCCAACGCAAGCCGATATTTTTCGCGGTGAGCTGCCGGGAAAATTCCATCATCCAGTCACGGTCGCCCGTGACGAGATCGTCACAAATGTAGAAACCGCGAATACCGTAGTTATTCACCAGCCCTTCGAGCTCGGCGATTACATTGAGTGCCGAACGCCGCCGGACTTTTTTCCCCTGCACGATGTGGCTGGCGCAGTAGATGCAGGGATAGGGACAGCCGCGGCTGGTGAAGATAGTGGTGATGCGATCCAAAGCGTGGCCGCGGATCATACCCGGCGGCGCGAGGTAGGAGCCGAAGTCGAGCAGGTGCCGCGCGGGGAAGGGGATGGAGTCGAGATCGTCTATCAGCTCGGGCGGACCGGTGTAGGTGATCTCACCGTCTTTCCAGTAATAGAGACCTTTGATGCTTGCGATCTCATCGTGCGCGCCGGATTCGAGACATTGCACCAGCCGGCTCATGGAGCGTTCGCCCTCAGCGTACACCAGATAATCCACGAGCAGTTCGCGCAGGGTCTCCACCGGCTTGGCGGTCGCGTGCACGCCGCCGCAGACAAAGACCGCCTGTGGCAATTCCTGTTTCAGTCTTTCAGTCAGGCGCCGCGCCTTGGGGTAGGTGTTCGTGTAACACCCGAGGCCGATGATCTGCGGCGCGAATGTCTTTATCTGTTCAATGCAGGAAGTGACGTCCGGATCAATGTCGAATACCTGAAGCTCGTGCCCCTGTCGCTCCAGCGTGGCCGCGATATAAAGGACACCGAGCGGCGGAACGATGTTGTTGCCTTCCGAAATCTGCACATTGATCAGGCTGATTCTCATCGGCTGCCATCCCTGCGGGTGAACCCGGCCGTCTGCATCTGGCCGAGAGGACACAATAATAAGACACCTGTCGGCTTAAGGTATTGGCTCATATTTCCCCACCAAGAGTCGATTGCTTGACAAGGCCGAAAAACCCTATATTCTTCTAATCAAGCGAATGCTTTATTAATATAAGAATAACCTGATATTGTCAATGCTGAGTGCTTAATTACCAGGAAAGCGGCGGATGCCGCTTTCTGCATGTTGAGGAGGTATCGATGAACGGCGCGGTTATTACTGGTTTAGCAATCGGCAGTTTGTACGGCTACATCGCCCAGCGTGGGGCGTTCTGTCTCAATTCTGGTTTCCGCTTCGTCGTCACCAAGCGCGATTTCACCAAGGTCAAGGCCTTGGGTCTTGCCATTGCAGTTCAGATGCTGGCCATGCCAGTCGTGTTTGCGCTGGGTTGGGCGCAACCAACCTTTCCCTCATTTTTTCCCATTGGCGCCATTGTGGGTGGCCTGCTCTTTGGCGTCGCCATGCATTGGGCGGCAGGTTGTGCGGCTGGGGTATGGTTCAAAGCCGGTGCGGGCAGCCTGGGCGCAGTCGCGGGCATTGCCGGCATGATGCTCGGCGCCACCCTGTTTGAAGTGGGCCCGCTGCGCGGCCTGCGCGATACGGTTCACGGCCTGGGTGGCGCGGTAACGTTTAACGCCACGTCGCTCGGTCTGCCCCTCTGGGCGCTGCTGATGCCGCTGGGCGCGGTACTGATTTTTTTTCTGGTGCGCACCGAAACCACCAAGGCCGGGGCATGGACTTGGCGACGTACAGGATTGTTGCTGGGCCTGGTCGGTGTGGCCGCATGGCCGCTGGCAGCGCTGGTCGAGCGCCAGTTCGGCATGGCCGTGATCGGCGGAACGGTGGACCTGGCGCGCTTGACGAGCGGCGCCACGATCCCGGCCAAAGGGTTCGGTGGCTGGGACATTCTCTTCGTGCTCGGCCTGCCGCTCGGCGCCTATTTCGCCGCGCGCAAGGAAGGCCCCATGAAACTATCCATCCCCAAGCCAGAGGAATTCGCCAAGATGTTCGTCGGCGGACTCGGACTCGGTGCAGGCGCTTCACTGGCCGCCGGCTGCACCGTCGGACACGGCCTGACCGGCGTGCCGCTGCTCGCGCCGGGCAGCATCGTGACGCTGGCCGCCATCTTCGCGGGGAGTGCGCTGACCGGTTATTACACCCTCACTCAGGCCAAGAACGCGTCGCAAACGGATCGTTCCGGCCGTCCGATTCCCGCCGGCCTGAAAAACATGTTGTCCTCCTGCGGCGATTCGCCCACGGTTGAAACAGCACCGAAGGAAAACGGCGCCAAGACAATCACCATCATCATCCAGAACCCACCCTACAAGGGCGACAACAAAGCTTGGCACGCGCTGCGTTTCGCGGGCGCGTCGATAGCGGAAGGCATGAACGTGCACGTGCATCTGCTGGACGACGGCGTGGAAGTCGGAAAGATGGGGCAGAAGCCGCCGGAGGGCATGGTGAATCTGGAGGAATTGATCAAGGAGTTGATGGAGTACGGACTTGAAGTCAACGCCTGCGGGCTGGCGCTCGACGGCTGCCGCATTCCGGAAGGCGAGATGATTCCCGGCATCCCGCGTGGTTCCATGAAGACACTGGCGGGCTGGGTCAATAGCAGCGATCTGGTGTTGACGTTCTGACGAAGGAGATTTGGCATGAAAAACAAAATTTTGTTGTGGCTCGTCACGTTGACCGTGACGTTCTCCCTCGACTTGGCGCTGGCGGACACGATGAAGGGCCGCATTCTCGGCGAGAAGTGCGCCCAAGCCGGCAAGATCGGCGAATGCTACCTGCAATGGGCCGATCCGATGGTCTTCTGGACGCAGGAAGGCGATTACTTCCATATCAAACTCGCCGGCAAAAACCTTGACAAGGCTTCACTCGACAAGCAACTCGGCCAGGAAAAAGACCCTAACACGTTCGTCGGCAAGGACCTTGACCAGGTGGCGCTCGACAAGGCGTTCGGGCTCGAGGTCGAGCTGGAAGGCAAGGTTCTCGACCAAGGCAAGGACAAGGGCAAGATCGAGGTGGCGAAACTGACCATCCTCAATCCGCCCGGCAAGAAGGAATTCTTCAAGGGTTGACTGTGATCCGCGGCCCCCGGCGGGGGCCCAGGAAAAGAGGCGGTAAGAAGGCGGTAAGACGTAAATCGTAAGTCGTGATTCGTAAATCAGACGAACTGATTGATGGCACAAACAAACGGGGGCAAGAAGTCATGTATTTAATGAAACGTATGCAAACGATTTTGGTGGCGATTCTGGTGCTCGTTTTAGCGGCGCCCGCTTGGGCGGCAAAAGGCTACACGCGACCGGAACTGCTAATCGAGACGGATGAGCTGGTGAAAATCATGAATCAGCCCAACGTCCGCGTGGTGGACGCGGTGGATCCGGGAACCTTCCAGCGCGCGCACATTCCGGGCTCGGTAAATATTTTCTACCAGCTGCTGGCAACGCTGAAAACACGCAAGGAAAATGGCTATCCCGCCAGCCCGCAGGACGCCGAAAAAATATTCGGCGCGGCGGGCATCGATAACAGCACCCTGGTCGTCGTCTACGACGGCGGCGAGGGCCCGCTCGCCTCGGCCGTGTGGTTCTCTCTCGACTTTTTTGGGCACAAAAACGTGAAGGTGCTGATCGGCGGCTTCCGCAATTGGATGAAGGAGAACAGTCCGGTAACACAGGAAGCGTTTAAGGTTGAAAAGAAGAAATTCACCGCCACGCCGCGCCCGGAACTCGTGGTGACGCTGGCGGACGTGAAAAAACGCGACCGGAAAACGGTGCTCGCGGACACGCGCTCGTTCAAGGAGTTCATCGGCCAGGATCTCGTGCCGGGCGCGGCGCGCGGCGGCCACATCCCCGGTGCCGTGTTTCTGGAGTGGACCGAATTCGCCGACAGCTTGGAGACGTTCAAGTCGGCGGACGATATAAAAAAGGTTCTCGAAAAGAAGGGCATCTCCAAGGACACCAAGGTGATCACCTATTGCCAGATCGGGCTCGGCCGCTCCACGATGATGGCCATGGCGATGAAGCTCGCCGGCTACGACAACGTGCTCGAATACTCCGGCTCGTGGGAAGAGTGGTCAGCCGATCCACGACTGCCGCTGGAGAAATAGACAGCACAGAGAGTTGATGCCATGACCACCTCGACCGCCAGACTCGGGCTGATCGCACTTCTACTGCTCGTCCTGAGCCTGCCGGCAGGCGCGGCACAGAAAGGAGAATTACGGCCACTGAAGAACCCGGTCCCGGCAAGCACCTTCATGCTGCGGGACCTCGACGGCAAGCTTGTGAGCCTGGACGATTTCGAGGGCAAGGTGGTGCTGCTCAACTTCTGGGCGACGTGGTGCCCGCCCTGCCGCAAGGAGATGCCGGCGATGGAACGGCTCTACCAGGCCTACCGGGCCGAAGGCTTCGTAATCGTGGGCGTGTCGGTGGACCAGGGGTCGCCGTCCGGTGTGAAGGAATTCGTGGAGAAGCTGAACGTCACCTTTCCGATCCTGCACGACCGCGACAGCATCATCAGTCGTCTCTACAGCAATCCGGGCGTGCCGAGTTCCTACCTGATCGACCGGCGGGGACGGATCACCCACCGCGTGCTCGGCGAATACGACTGGTACTCCCCCGCAGCGCACGATGTGGTAAAGCAACTCTTGCAGGAAATGCGCAAGAACAAGGAAGGATAACCGCATGACGACACGACGCGACTTTCTGAAATACTCTGGCAGCCTGTGCGCGCTGAAGCTCGGCCTGCCGCTCGATGCGCTGGCCAAGATCGTGACGGTGGACGACCCGCTCCAGGGTTATCCCGACCGCGCCTGGGAGGATTTCTACCGCCGGGAATTTACCGCCACGCGCGGCGACGCCCAGGGATTCGCGTTCCACTGCTCCAACTGCCAGGGCAATTGCGCCTTCAAGATTTTTGCCAAGGACGGCATGGTGACACGCGAGGAGCAGCTGGCACAGTATCCGCAGATCGCCTTGGATATCCCCGATGCCAATCCGCGCGGCTGCAACAAGGGCACGATTCACTCGCAGGCGATGTACGAGA
>CAYIQV010000142.1:0-5057 GCA_964365635.1 uncultured Acidiferrobacteraceae bacterium | reverse complement strand
TAATGACGCATGCAACACTCCTTATGGATAAACATCAGCCTTCCGCTGCCGTTTTGTAGTTGTTATACGGGCGGTAAGGCAAGGGAAACCCCAAACGGGGCCTGACTACCTGACAAAAGAGCGGCGATTCTACTGGAACCCCCCTTCCCCGGCAAGGCCGGAGAACGATCCGGAACCACCCACTAGCTGTTCACGAAACCCGGTTTCCGGCGCTTAATTTCAGGTAGTTTCCTGCACCAGTGCGTGCCATCGGCGTCCAATTTGCAGAGGACCTGGCCGCCCGTCATGGAATTACCCCGCCTGATCGGACATATAAAAATACTCTGAAACTAAGCCGGCATTGGCTGGTCACTACTGCAAACGCCGCCTATGCTTCCCGAGAACTGCCCGCAAAGGTTTGCGCGCAGCAACAAGGAAGAACGCAGCCCTCATGATGAGGCTGCCATCAATAACAAGGAGTATGTTGTGTTAAACGAAAAATATAACGACCCCGGCATTCCCGGAATCGCCTTTGCCGTCTTGCCCGATACGGGCGAAACCATCGCCATTCGCTACAGTGAACGCATTTACTACCGTGTCGGTACCACCAAAACCGCGGAAGAACTCAACGTGATCTACGGCGTCAGCCCGGCCCAGGCCAAAACGATGCTGACAAGCATGCTCGCCGGCTGGAAAACCCCGTCCGCGAACGAGGAACATCACAACCCGCTCGGCAGTTCCAACTAGCCCTCAGCCACCAGGCGGCTATAACCCCAGCCAGACCTGTTTCACCTGATGGCCGAGCAGCGTGAGGTGGCCGTAGCAGCGACGCTCGTGACCATCGGTAAACTCGAACCGGAATTGACGCTCGAAACAGGCGTGCCCTGCGGCGTCGCGGCGCAACCGTGACTGGCTAAGCATCACCGTATCATCCAGAAACTGCACCTGCGCTTCATGACAAGCCCGCGCGGCCGCCATGCGCGCCAGTTCTTTATCGCGCATCGCGCTCAGCCAATACCACATGCCGGCAGCAAGACCGAGCAGTCCAATGATCTCAGGGAGTGTGGGCACTAACGAGGTGCGAGCTGAAGCATCAAGGCTGCTGGCGTTGGCGCACAGCCTCAAACAGACAGATACCGGTGGCCACCGAAACATTCAGGCTTTCCACGGTACCAGCCATGGGGATGCGCACCAGCATGTCGCACTCCTCCTGCGTCAGCCGGCGCAGCCCCTTGCCCTCGCCACCCAGCACCAAGGCGATTGGTCGGCGCAGGTCGGCATGAAAGACGTCGGAATCGGCGTCCTGACTCGCCGCCACCAGCCAGATACCCGCCTCTTTCAGTTCGCGCAGACAGCGCGCGAGGTTGACGACCTGAAACACCGGGATGGTTTCGGCGGCGCCACTGGCCGAGCGCCGCGCCACGGCGCTCAAGGGAGCCGTGTGGTCGCGGGGCACGATTACGGCATGTGCGCCCGCGGCATCCGCCGAACGCAGGCAGGCACCGAGGTTGTGCGGGTCCTGTACGCCATCCAGCACCAGCAGCAGCGGCAAGCCGGTAAGGCCTGCCAGAAATTCAGTGAGGTCTTTTTCATTACGCGCCGGCACGCCCCGCATCCGCGCCACCACACCTTGATGGCGGATGCCCTCAGCCATGCGGTCGAGCGCGGCAGGCGGAACCTTGTGTATTTTTATCTTGGCATCTTGCGCGGCCTTGAGTATCGCGCCCGTGCGCGCATCGTCGCGACCTGCATTCAACCAGACACCTTCAATGCGGTCTGGATGTTTTTCAAGTGCGGCCAGCACGGCGTGCAGGCCGCAGACGAGATCGTCTTCTTCCATGATCAGCGTTTTTGCTTGCGAGACTTCTTGCCTTTGTGTTTGTCGTCATGGCCCTTGCGCGGACCTTTGTGGGATGGCGCGTGCGCTGTTTTCCGTGCGGAACCCGCGTCCTGGCCGGCAAGTTCGAAATCGATCTTGGTTTCATCCAGATCGACGCGGACGACCCGTATACGAACCTTGTCGCCAAGACGGTAAATCTTGTGTGTGCGTTCGCCCATAAGCCGATGCTTGGCGACATCAAAATGATAGTAGTCGTTGCCGAGCGCCGTAACGTGCACCAGGCCATCCACATACACCTCGACCAACTCGACGAATATACCGAAGCCAGTCACGCCGCTGATATAGCCGTCGAATTCCTCACCAATCCTGTCCAGCATGAACTCGGCTTTGAGCCAGCGTGTCACTTCACGCGTAGCCTCATCGGCGCGTCGTTCGGTCAGGGAACAATGTTCGCCATGCTGCTTGGCTTCCTCTTGAGAAATCGCGGCCGGACGTTGCAAGAGAATATTTTTAATGGCGCGATGCACCAGCAGGTCCGGATAACGCCGGATCGGCGAGGTGAAATGGGCGTAGTGCGGATAGCCGAGGGCGAAGTGGCCAATGTTGTCCGGGCTGTACACCGCTTGGCTCAGTGAGCGCAGCAACACGGTCTGGATCAGACGTGAGTCGGGCCGCTTCTCGACGGATTTAATGAGTTTGGAATAGTGCTGCGCCTCGGGGGAATCACCGCCACCCAGAGACAGGCCGATTTCAAACAGGAATTCGCGCAACTGGGCAAGCTTCTCGTGGGTCGGTCCCTGGTGAATGCGGTACGGGGCCGGCACCTTGTGTTTCTTCAGTATCTCGGCGGCGCAGACGTTCGCCGCAAGCATGCACTCTTCGATCAACCGGTGGGCATCATTGCGTTGCAGCGGCAAGATCTGCTTGATCTTGCGATGATCGTCGAAAACAATCCGCGTCTCCGGCAACTCGAAATCCACGGCGCCACGATGCATGCGCGCTGTGTGCAGGGTCTTGAACAGGTCGTGCAGCGACTCAAGATGCGGAACGACGTCGGCATGCTCACGCCGCAGCATTTCGTCGTCATCCACCAGCATTGCCGCCACCTGGGTGTACGTCAGGCGCGCATGCGAACGCATGACCGCTTCGTAAAACTGGTGCTTGCTGATCTTGCCGCCTTCGGCGACCTGCATGTCACAGACCATGCACAGGCGGTCAACATGCGGGTTGATCGAGCACAGGCCATTCGACAACGCTTCGGGCAACATCGGGATAACATTTTGCGGGAAATAAACGGAGTTGCCACGGGCATAGGCCTCGCGGTCGAGCGCCGTGCCGGGCTTTACGTAATGCGACACATCGGCGATGGCGACAATCAAGCGCCAGCCTTTGCCGTGCGGCTCGCAATACACGGCGTCGTCAAAATCGCGCGCGTCCTCGCCATCGATGGTGACGAGCGGCATTTGGCGCAAATCGGTACGACCACGCGCCACGTCCTCCGGAACCTCGGGCTTGAACACAGCGGCTTCCTGAATCACGGCATCCGGCCAGACATGGGGGATGTCGTGGGCACGGATGGCAACCTCAATTTCCATGCCCGGCGCCATGTGGTCGCCAAGCACTTCGATCACACGTCCTACCGGACCTGCACGGTGCGTTGGCGGTGTCGTAATTTCTGCTACGACGAGCTGTCCTTCCTTCGCGCCGCCTTCATCGCCGCGCGGGATGACCACGTCCTGGGCGATACGTTTGTCGGCCGGCACCACGAAACCCATGCGGTCCGCGGTGACGAAACGGCCGGCAATGGTTTTGTGCGCACGTTCAAGCACCTCGACCACGGCACCTTCCTTGCGTCCGCGCTGATCGACACCGGTGACCCGGGCCATGACGCGGTCGCCATGCAGCACTTGGCGCATTTCCCGCGGTGACAGAAACAGGTCTTCACCTTTTTCATCTGGAACCAGAAACCCGAAACCATCCGGGTGGCCCATCACGCGCCCGCTGACCATGTCCATCTTGCTGGCCAGCCCGTAGAGTCCGCGGCGGTTTTTCAGTATCTGGCCGTCGCGCTCCATGGCCCGCAGGCGCCGGGAAAAGGCGTCCTCGTCGCGCTCGCCCTGCACACCGAGGGCGTCCGTCAATATTTTGAAGTCGAGCGGTTCGTTGCGGTCAGTGAGCAACTTGAGAATGGCCTCACGGCTGGGCACAGGAAACTCGTACTTCTGTTTTTCCCGGTCCGCCATGGGGTCCTTGGCTGGTTTTCCCTGCTTTTGCGTTGACATAAAATTTATCTCTCGGTAAAGTGCGCCGTCCTGCCGGGTCACGTATGATTACGGACTCCATGCCGAGGTGGCGAAATTGGTAGACGCACTAGCTTCAGGTGCTAGCGGGCGCAAGCTCGTGGAGGTTCAAGTCCTCTCCTCGGTACCACCGGCCTGTTTAACTTCAACCGGCAGCAGTAAAGCGGCCTCATTATAGGCTAACTCGGCCGCTAAATGCTTGGCCTCCGGTTGTAGGCACACCCCTTCTGTTCCGAGAGTTCCTTAAGTGGAGCCGTTCAGTAACGGGTTTACTGTGCGCAAGATTGGCGGAATTAATCACCAATAGCGCTGCTCGCCTCAAGCGAAACAGTGCATGAGACATACGTCCCATGGCAGAACTGTGCTACCTACGAGATTTCTTGGGGGCTATCTTGCTGGGATAGGTGCGCACTTCCTGAACTCTCCCGTTCACTTTCTTGATCTTCACGGACCCGCCATTTTCACCAAGCGCCCTTTTTAGCGCGCCACCCTTGGTTGCGCCGGACTTGGACTTGAACGATTTTTCCGTCTTGCTGGTCTTATCGTTCTTCAGGGCCCACTTTCCATTCTTCTCGTTATATTCAAGAGTGTACTTTTCAAGTTTTGCCATGATTTCTCCTTGTCCAGCGTTGTTGGCCTGTCCCTTGCTCGGCCCGTTGTGGGGACCGCTGCGATAATATCAGCAGCGTCAGCAGATGCAATTAAATGGCGCGCCTCAAACACAGACCATGGAAAACATCTTGTCGACATGGTCACAACTGGGAAAAGGCCTTGCGGCAACGGGCGAGTCGTTCACGGTCATCGCTGAAGATGCTTGGAGCGATGAACGCTGTGTGCGTGATACCACGGCACACCATCCCCTCAGATTCAGGGCGCCATACACCGCGTTTGAAACTGCTAGCTTTGGCTTAACGCCCAAACCCATCAACTGTGCTAGT
>CAYIQV010000141.1:0-5091 GCA_964365635.1 uncultured Acidiferrobacteraceae bacterium | reverse complement strand
CCAATGCCCTGCTCACCGGCAACTGGCACGCCCGCGTCAACGTGCTGTGGAACCACGACGAGGACCATATCCAGAAATACAACTATTACCTCCAGTACAACCCGGCGAAGAACCGGATTGTAAATTTCGGCCGTCGCCTGAGCCGCAAAGAACTGGACCAGGCGGAGGTCTCCACCGAATGGCCGATCCGGGGACGCTGGACCCTGCGGGCGCGCTCGTTGTACTCGCTGCAAGACCGCCACAACAACATCGACAGCTACGCCGGATTTGAGTACAACGCCTGTTGCTGGGCATTGCGGATCATGGCGACGCGCCGGCTGGTCCAGGACACGGTCGCCACGGTGGCGGTTCCCGGCACTGGCGCCCAGTCCAGATCGATCATGGTTGAGTTCGAGTTGACCGGCCTGTCCAAGCTGGGACGCGCACCGGCCAGCCCGTTAAAGGAAAGCGTATTCTCTTTCCCCCTGAATCCATCACGACCCGAGGGGTCCGCCGCGCCCTAGTTATGTTATCCTAGCGCCGCCTTGGTATTGTCCGGCCAAGGGAACCATTACCGTCTCCGTTTTGTCTGAAGAAAATGTTCTCATCCACCCATCCCATCACGCGCTCGTTTATCCGCCTGGCGCTGGTAGTCTCGGTCCTGCTGCCTCCGGCGGCACTGTCGGCCGTACCGCAAACCAGTGCGACCGTCAGTGGGGTCGATCGCATCCTGGTTGTCGTCAATGACGATGTGATTACTGAAACCGAGGTCAACAACCGCCTCGCGGAAACCAAGAAACAGCTCACCGCCGAAAAAATCAAAATCCCGCCGGACAACGTGCTCAAAAAGCAACTGCTCGAACGCATGGTGCTCGAACGTCTGCAACTGCAACTCGCAACCCAGACAGGCATACGCGTCGCTGAATCCGACATCGACCATGCCGTGGAATCCATCGCCCGGCGCAACAACATGAGCGTGGAAAATTTTCATAAGGCCATGACCCAGAGCGGCGTGAGTATCGCCGCGCATCGTGCCCAGATACGCGACCAGCTGATCATCCAGCAATTGCTGGAGCGCGAGATCGGCAACCGTGTCATCGTCACCGACAACGAGGTCAGCGCTTTCCTCGAAAATCGCGAAAACCGCGCGGGCATGGACGTTTCCTACAATATCTCGCATATCCTGATCGGCATTCCCGAGTCCGCCTCGCCCGAGGCCATCCAGGCGGCCAAGAAACGCGCCGAGGAAATCCACCGCCAGCTCAAACAGGGTGGCGATTTCGAACAAGTGGCGGTGAGCTTCTCGCAGGGCAGCGACGCCCTGAAGGGCGGAAATCTGGGATGGCGCAAGGCCGGCGAACTGCCCGAACTGTTTCTGGGTTCACTCAAGGGGATGGCGCCCGGCCACATCAGCGACATTATCCGTGGCCCCAACGGCTTTCATATTGTGAAATTGATCGACAAACGCGGCGACAGCCAGTCGAACGAAGTGATGCAGGTCCATGTCCGTCACATCCTGCTGCGCCCAAGCGAAATCCAGTCACTGGACGATGCCAGAAACAAGCTGCTCACCCTGCGCGAGCGCATAGAAAACGGTGAGGATTTTGCGGTGCTTGCACGCGCCCATTCCGAGGACACCGGCTCCGCCGCCAACGGCGGCGATCTCGGCTGGACCAGTCCGGGGCAGATGGTTCCGGAATTCGAGAAGGCCATGCATGCGCTCAAGCCAAACCAGCTGAGCCAGCCGGTTAAGTCCTCCTTCGGGCTGCATCTCATTCAGGTGCTGGAACACCGCCGTCACGACATGAGTCAGGAACGGCTGGCGGCCAATGCGCGCAGCCAGATTCATGCACGCAAGGCCGATGAGCGCTACGAGCAATGGGCGCGGCAGTTGCGCGACGAGGCGTTCGTGGAATATCTGACGGAAGACGCCAACTAGCTCACCGCAAAGGCGCGCAGGGCGCTTTGCGGTGAAATCAGCGCTTATGTCTAAAATTTCCATCATAGCCCTGACTCCCGGCGAACCCGCCGGCGTCGGACCGGACCTGTGCCTCCAGCTCGCGCAGCGGCCCCTCGTGGCGGCACTGGTGCTGATCGCCGACCCCGATCTGCTTGAACAGCGTGCCAAAATTCTGGGTCTGCCCTTCATGGCAACGCCATGGACCGGCCGCACGGCCAGCAAGGGCGTGTACGTGCTCCCGGTCAAAACAGCGCGCCCGGTCACGCCCGGCAGACTCGACCCCGCCAACGCGGCCTACGTCATCGAAACCCTGAAAATTGCCGCGGACGGTTGCCTGCGTCACGAATTCGATGCGCTCGTTACCGGGCCGGTGCATAAGGGCGTCATCAACGATGCCGGTCAGCCCTTCACCGGACACACCGAATTTCTGGCCGAGCGTTCGCACGGCGCACTGCCGGTGATGATGCTCGCCGCGGGGAAGCTGCGCGTGGCGCTGGCCACCACCCATTTACCGCTGGCCGAGGTACCAAAGGCGATCACGCGTGAACGACTAACCCAGATTCTGGAAATCCTGCACCACGACCTGCAAACCAGATTCGGCATCACCGACCCGGTCATTCTCGTATGCGGCCTCAACCCCCACGCCGGTGAATCCGGGCATCTCGGACGCGAGGAGATCGAAGTCATCGAACCGGTGATCAAGACGCTGACAGCACAGGGCATGCGCCTGCGCGGGCCGGTGCCCGCCGACACGGCGTTTATCCCGGCGCAGCTCGCGGGGGTGGATGCGGTCCTCACCATGTACCACGATCAAGGCCTGCCGGTGCTGAAACACCATGATTTCGCCCATGCCATCAACATCACCCTGGGGCTGCCGTTTATACGCACCTCCGTGGACCATGGCACGGCGCTGGAACTCGCCGGCACCGGCCGCGCGGATGTGTCGAGTCTGGCCGCGGCATTCGAGATGGCATGCACACTTGTAGTCAACAAGAATTGAATGTCCCGCGTCTACGCAAAAAAACGCTTCGGCCAGCACTTCCTGCATGACCGCCACGTCATCCGTCAGATTGTGGCGGCGTTCTCGCCCAAACCCGGCGAGCAGGTGGTGGAGATCGGCCCGGGAACCGGCGTACTCACGCGCGCGCTGCTGGAAAAACTGGATCACCTGTATGCCGTGGAACTCGACCGCGATCTGGCTGCACGGCTCCACACCGAATTTGCGCCGGAGCGTTTCACCCTCCACAGCGCCGACGCGCTCAAATTCGATTTCTGCCGGCTCGCGCCGTCGGATCGTAAATTGCGACTGATCGGAAACCTGCCTTACAACATCTCCACGCCGCTGCTGTTCCATCTGCTCGACCAGGCCGGATGCATCCAGGACATGCTGTTCATGCTGCAGAAAGAAGTGGTGGAGCGGATGTGCGCCAAACCGGACGGCAAGGATTACGGCCGGCTGTCCGTCATGATCCAGTACCGGTGTGCCGTGGAAAAACTCTTCGATGTGGCCCCGGGTTCGTTCACCCCGCCACCCCGGGTGGACTCTTCCGTGGTCCGGCTGGTACCGCACACCAAACCACCGGTCGTGGTCCATGATCCGGAGATGTTCGCCCGGCTCGTGCAGGCGGCCTTCACCAGCCGGCGCAAGGTGCTGCGCAATACCTTGAAGGGCCTGGTGACGGCGGAAACCATGTCGGCACTGGGCATCGACCCTATTCGCCGTGCTGAAACCCTGTCGCTCGCCGAATTCGCTGCCCTGAGCAACGCGGCCACGGCATAATCGCGTCATGGAATTCTTCGCCACCGCAGAGAAAATAATCGACGGCGATGCCTTGCAGGCGCGGCTTGATATCGTCTCGCTGCCGTTGTTCTGCGCTTCAATTACTCAAGTGCTGTCGCACGATGGCAACGAAGGCGAGATCTATTGCACCTGGGGCCTGTTCTTCGTCCGCCGCGAACCGATCCGTGGCGGTGTGCGTTTCACCCTGCCCAAGTGCCCGAACACCATCGCCTGGACCATCACCATCGGACTCCCGCCCATCCCGGAGAAAATTGTCGTACACCTCACCATCAACCGCACCGAGCACGATCCCGAGTTCATCGACACAATCCGCGCATTCATGGAAAACTGGAGACAAGGGCTCGAAACACAACTCTAAGCCACAGAATTACCCGGCCGCCTTTGCGCCCGTTAATGCCGCCTGTTTCTCAAGCCGCGGCATCGCCCCTTCGACCCATGCTTCCGCCAGACGTTTTATTTCTTCCGCCGTCTTGCCACGACTGTCGATGGTCGGGCCGATGACGACATCGATAATACCGGCGCGTTTGTGGAATCCACGCCGTGGCCAGAAGGAACCGGCATTGTGCGCCACGGGCACCACGGGATAGCCGGTTTCGGCAGCGAGCACCGCACCGCCGACACCGTAGCGGCGTTTGTGTCCCGGCGCGACCCGCGTGCCTTCCGGAAACACCACCACCCACGTCCCATTTTGCAGCCGCTCGCGCCCTTGTGCCACTACCTGCTCTATCGCCTTTCGTCCCGAGCCGCGATCGATGGCGATGGGCTTGAGCAGTGCGAGCCCCCAGCCAAACAATGGCACCCATATCAGTTCGCGTTTCAGCACCCAGGTCTGTGGCGGGAAAATCTGCTGGAACGCAATGGTCTCCCACGCCGACTGATGCTTGGACAGAATGATTGCCGGGCCAGACGGGAGATGTTTTCGGCCCTCGACGCGGTAATCGAGCCGGCAGAGGTGTTTCAGCATGAACATCTGAAACCGCGCCCACTGGCTGATGAAGCGATAACGGACGGACAGCGGGAACGGGAAGGTGAGCAGTGCGAGCGGCACGAACAACGGCACCGACACCCACATCATCAGATTGAACAAAAAGGAACGCAGCGACTGCACATCAACCCGCGGGCAGAGCGCCGGAAAGGAGGCTGTCGGCAAAGGCCGCGAGATCGTTAAATACCGGAACGCCCTGGAGAATTTTGCTTTTCTTGAGGGTACGCTTGCCCTTGCCGGTACGCACCAGCACCGGGCGCGCGGAAAGCTCGCGTGCCGCCGCCACGTCGCGTTCGGAGTCACCGACGGCGTACACCCCATTCAGGTTGATCTTGAGCCGTTCGGCAATTTCCTGGAACAGACCGG
>CAYIQV010000140.1:0-5095 GCA_964365635.1 uncultured Acidiferrobacteraceae bacterium | reverse complement strand
GGAAGAGATGATCGCCGCTTTGCTCGACCCGGATGCGTGTAATACCGGCGTTCGGGACTTGGGTGCGGAACAGATTTTTCAGCGGGACGTCGAGGGCATGGCCGATTGCCATGCGTATCACTCCCGCATGGGCGACGACCAGAACATGTTTGCCACCATGCGTTTCCAGAATTTTCTCCCAGGCGGCCACGACACGCTCGTGAAATGCCGCCAGCGGCTCAGCGTCGGGCGGAGCGTGCGCCAGCGGATCGTTCCAGAAACGCGCCAGTATTTGCGGATCGGATCGGGTCAGTTCTGCGGATGTCTTGCCTTCCCAGGCACCGAAACCAAGCTCCATCAACCGCGGGTCCATTTCCAGTGGCAGTCCATGGCGCTGCGCCAGCTCGCGCGCAAAATCAGCACAGCGAGTCAGTGGTGAGCTGATGATAGCGTTCCAGGGTGAATGATCGGCGACCGCCTGACGCATCTGATCCCAGCCTTTGTCGCTCAGGGGATCATCCGTGCGCCCACGGTATTTTTTCCCGCCGACGGGTTCGCCATGGCGTATGAAATCCAGTGTGGTGACCAATCTACCCATTATCGCAAAAGGAAATCTTGCCGCACGGCGGCACGAAAAATCTGCTTACACTCGGAGGAACCGGTCAGACCGACAGAATGCCGACAAGGTGGGCGGCGGTCATGAGTATTCCGACCGCCAGCCACAACAACAACACGCGCCACACCAGGGCCACGACACGCTGGACATGTCCGGCATCCGGCACGACGGTAAAATCGTGTGACCGTTCTTCGTATTCACCCTCTTCCGGTATTGGCTCGCCGATTTGCAGGTGCATGGCTCCAAATCCGGAGGCCAGCAGCGGCCCGCTGTTGATATCGGACCAGACGCCCACACGCCGACGCCAACAATGCAGCGCGTCTTCAAAGCTGCCCATCAGGGCGTAAGAGAGCGCCGTGATGCGTGCCGGTATCCACTCCAGCAGATCGTCGAAACGGGCAGCGGCCCATCCAAACTCGGCGAAGCGCTCGTAACGATGGCCCCACAACATGTCGAGGATACAGCTGAGGCGCTGCAACACGACACCGAAAGGGCCGAGCACAATAAACCAGAATATCGGCGAGATGATCAGCGAATTTCCCTGCTTGAGTACGCCTTCAATGGTATCGCGGGCAATCCCGACATCGGTCTTTTCCGGCGCCCCCTTCCCTGTCAGTTCACGCAGCTTTTCATTGGCCTCGTCGAGCTCACCCGCCTCCAGCGCGTCGGCAACCGCACTCGCCGTCTTTCCAAGACGATATACATCCAGGCACAGGTAAAGAACGAACACATCGAAAGCGAAACGGAAGATTCCACTGACCTGTCCCAGAATGTAATGCAACAACAGTACGCCCCCGACCACGGGTATGGTCGCCAGCATGACCGCACCCACGCCATGCGCGCGCCGGCCGCCATTAAATCGCTCCTCGATGGATTCGGCCCAATCCCGATACCAGACAAAGGGCTTGAAGCCCTGCCGATCAGGTATCAAGTGATCCAGAAAAACCGCGAGAAGGACGGCAATTAATATCTCACTCATGTGGCTCTTTTTAAGGTTGGGATCATCAGTGGTAACTGTACCGATTCAAACGACCGTAATGCAAGGTCTAGATACACAATTTCAAGTACCGCCCCCAGTCGAAACACGGTCCTGGGTCGGTTTTACGCCCGGGCGCGATATCGCCATGACCGTAGATACGATCCCGCGTAATACCGGGGTACGCTTGCTGGATTGCCCGAGTTAACTCTGCCAGCGCCTGGTATTGGGCCTCCTCAAACGGAACATCGTCCGCACCTTCGAGTTCAATGCCAATGGAAAAATCATTCACCCGTGTGCGCCCCTCACAATAGGACTGACCGGCATGCCAAGCGCGTCGGGTAAGGGGGGCAAACTGAATAATTTCGCCATTCCGTCGAATCAGAATATGCGAGGAAACCTTCAGCCCCGCGATCTCACGGTAATAGGGATGCTCGTCGGTGTTCAGGGTATTGCAGAACAGTTGTTCGATCGCCGGACCGCCGAACTGGCCCGGCGGCAGACTGATTGAGTGGATCACCAACACCTCCACCGCCATCCCGTCCGGCCGCGGATCGCAATTGGGCGATGGGACAAACCTTGCCCCCTGAACCATACCGCTGGCCACGTCAATTTTCAGGCCACGGTCCAGGGAGCTCATTCCATGTTCGTTCATGAGAAAAATTGTAGACGATGGACAATCTTACTGATACCAGCCATCGATTCACCAACGACCCATACGGGCCAGCACCGGATATTCCGCCACCGGGGACCGGGTCAGCCGCCCGGCAGACTGCGCCGTCTGTCATCTCGCACTCAATAAAACTTGTGAATTGCCGGAATAAACTACACTTGGACAAGAAGCGCCCACACGGCGCCAACGCGTCAATACCAGGTCGATAAAACCTTGAAAACCAGCTTCCGACAAAGCGTTGACCGCATGGTGGATCGGGCGATGGAAGCGCTCAGCATCGAGCCGGGCCTGGCCCAAGCCATCAAAACCTGCGAGTCCGTATTACAGGTCCGATTTCCGGTCCAGATCCGTGGCCGCACCGAGGTGTTCACTGGCTGGCGCGCCGTGCACAGCACCCACCGGTTGCCGGCAAAAGGCGGCATCCGCTACGCCCCCTACGCCAACCAGGACGAGGTCGAGGCTCTGGCCGCGCTCATGAGTTACAAGTGTGCCTTGATCGATGTTCCTTTCGGGGGCTCGAAGGGCGCACTGCTGATCGATCCCGCCCTGTACAGCCGCGAGGAGCTGCAGCTCATCACCCAGCGCTATACCGTGGAACTTGTGCGCAAGGGGTTCATGGGGCCGGCAATTAACGTACCCGCACCCGATGTCGGCACCGGCCAGCGCGAAATGGCATGGATGGCGGACACCTATAAACACCTGCACCCGGAGGACATCAACTATCTCGCCTGTGTCACGGGAAAACCCGTGCACCACGGCGGTATTCGCGGGCGCGTCGAAGCCACCGGTCGTGGCGTGCAGTTCGCACTACAGGAATTCTTTCGCCACCCCGACGCCGTCAAACAAGCCAGACTGTCCGGCGGTCTTGGCGGGAAACGTGTGGTGATCCAGGGATTGGGCAATGTCGGCTATCACGCGGCGAAATTCCTTTCCGAGGAAGACGGCGCCAAGATCATTGCTGTCATCGAGCGCGATGGCGTTCTGATAAATGATCAAGGGTTGCCCGTGGAACAGGTTTATCGCCACATTGTCGAACACAAGACTATACGTGATTTCCCGGATGCCACCTTCAGTGAAAATGGACGCGCGGCGCTGGAAATGGAATGCGACATCCTGATTCCCGCCGCGCTCGAGGGCCAGATTACCGAGGACAATGCCGAACGCATCCGCGCGCCGCTGATTGCCGAGGCCGCCAACGGCCCCATTACCTTTGAAGCCGACGAAATCCTGAACCGCCGCGGCATCACCATTCTACCGGACGTGTACATGAATGCCGGCGGTGTCACCGTTTCGTATTTTGAATGGATACGCAACATCTCGCACATCCGCTTCGGCCGTATGCAGCGCCGCTTTGAGGAGAATCGCAGTAACCAACACATGGAAATGCTGGAAGAAGTTGCCGGCATGAAGATCGCCGATGATGTCAAAAGCCGGATTGCCCGTGGGGCCGACGAAGTGGACCTGGTGCGCTCGGGCCTGGACGACACCATGCGGCTTGCCTATCAGGAGTTGCGCGAAATACTGAACAAGCATGAAAAGGTCGATAACTACCGCACGGCCGCTTTTGTCATCGCCATACAGAAAATATCCCGTACGTATCTCGACGTTGGTATTTACTGAATCCGGCAGCGCGATTCACCGTATCCCTGTGGTTATCACTTTCCAGCTTCCTTGCTGTTTTTCACATATAGCCCGATGAGTTCACTGCTAAACTGACATGCTCAGCAACTCCAAACCCTCAAAGTTCTTTCGCATGGCGCTGTGGGCCGCCACCCTCGTGTTCGTGTTGGTCGTATTCAATGCCTATGCCCGCCTGTCCGAGGCCGGCTTCGGTTGTACCGACTGGCCCGGCTGCTATGGCATGCTGTTCGCACCCATTACCGCACAGGAATTCGACACACTGCGCAGCGCCGAGGAGCAGATGCAACTGGACAAAATGCGTGCCGGCCAGGAGACCACGCAACGTTTCATCTCGGCAACGCTGTCTCTGGTCTTGATACGCCTGTGCCGGCTTGGCTGGAACCTCAAAAAGAACAAACGCAGCCAGCAAGTGCTGATCCCGCTGGCCACCCTGCTGGTCACGTTTGGCCTGTCCGCCGCGGGTTTCATGACTTTCGAGTTTCGCTACAAACCAGTCGCGCAAATGATGCAAATCATCGGCGGCATGACGATACTGGCGCTGCTCTGGTGGATTGTGCTGCGCGAGCAACGGCTTTTCCAATCTGCTGCCGCCACCCCGTTCACACGCCGGGTTCGCCTGCGTGTGATGTTCGCCATTACATTGGTCAGCCTCGAAATCATGCTCGGCGGCTGGTCCATGGTCAACTACGCCGGCCTCGCCTGCCCGGACTTTCCGACCTGCCAGGAAGCGTGGTGGCCAACCATGGATTTCGTGGACGCCTTCACGCTCTGGAATAATGTTGGGCTCAGTTACGAAGGTCGCCTGCTTAATCTGCCAGCCACAACGGCGATCCACGTCGGACACCGGGTCGTGGCGCTCATGGTCATGGCGTACCTTGGGTGGTTCTCGATCTATCTGATGCGCACAGGTGCCCAGGACATGCTGGGTCTCTATGGTCTGCTGCTGCTCGCCGTCCTGTCGCTGCAGATCATTCTTGGTGTCGTGGAAGTGTTGGCACATCTGCCACTTGTCATCGCGGTGGCACATACCGCGGGCGCGGCGCTGCTGCTCATGACGCTGGTTACCATGTACCACGTCTGCAAGGCACCGCGCACTCCCAAACCAGCATCCCCGTAATACCCCACTACGCCGGGCACACTGCCGAACCCGCGCGGTGGCCCGGTCTTTTCCAACCGCGTGGATACATGCCATCTGCATGAAAAACCCGCA